>JAYVGA010000565.1:0-2979 GCA_043772635.1 Chitinophagaceae bacterium | reverse complement strand
AATTTTGAAAAATATGCCAGCGGGGTAGAAGAAGAAATTCTGGCTGCTGCACCGATGGGTTAAAAGATTTAAAATGTTTAAGGTCTTATGTTAGAGGCTCCGATTGTATGGGAGCCTCTAATGTTTTTGATGTGTATGTTTTAAAAATGATTTACTGACTTAATAAATTTTTGAGAGAATCAAAACTGCATCTCCGGTATGTCCCCATCCACAATTAATTTACCCGCTGTCTTTTCAATTATCTCCTCAACAGAAATACCGGGTGCTCTTTCTAATAATTTAAATCCATTGGCTGTTACTTCAATCACAGCCAAATCTGAAACAATTTTTTTTACACAGCGCACACCCGTAAGCGGTAGCGAACATGCAGGGAGCAATTTGCTTTCACCTTTTGGATTGGTATGCATCATCGCTACAATAATATTTTTGGCACTTGCCACCAGGTCCATAGCACCGCCCATTCCTTTTACCATTTTGCCGGGTATCTTCCAGTTGGCAATATCACCATTCTCACTTACCTCCATTGCCCCCAAAACGGTGAGGTCAACTTTTCCGGAGCGTATCATACCAAAGCTCATGGCACTATCAAAAAATGAAGAACCCGGAACGGTGGTGATAGTTTGTTTGCCAGCATTAATGAGGTCAGCATCTTCTTTTCCTTCTTCTGGAAAAGGGCCCATTCCCAATAAACCATTTTCGCTCTGCAATATCACATTAATTCCCTCAGGTATATAATTTGCTACTAAGGTGGGTATACCAATTCCAAGATTTACATAGAATCCATCCTGCAATTCTTTTGCAATGCGTTGTGCTATTTGATATTTTGTAAGCATAGACTATACAACCCCTGTACACCTTGCCCCGAAGCATTTCAGGTTAAAGAGAACTTAGATCGCTTATTTATTTGTTTACTGAATCAATTTTAATTTCGGGTCGTAATTATTTTTAAGTCAACTTTTAGGGAGAGTACTCTCCGTAGTTCTCCCTTTAGGGAGCGGAGGGGGCTCTTCTTCCCAGTTCCCCTTTAGGGGGCGGAGGGAGTGTTTGTTCTCTGCTCTATTCTTTTCTCATAATTTGTGCCCTGAAAAATACGATGCACATAAATACCCGGTGTGTGAATTTGATTAGGATCTAAAGTTCCTGCAGGCACCAGTTCTTCTACTTCTGCAATAGTAATTTTTCCGGCCATGGCCATTAAAGGATTAAAATTTCTTGCGGTGTCTTTATAAATCAGGTTGCCCTGCGTATCGCCTTTCCATGCTTTTACCAAAGAAAAGTCTGCAACAGTTGCCAGTTCCATCAGGTAGTCTTTTCCATTAAAATTTCTTATTTCTTTTCCCAGGGCCACTTCCGTTCCTACTCCTGCAGGTGTAAAAAAAGCCGGCATTCCATATCCTGCTGCCATGCATCGTGTAGCCAGTGTTCCCTGCGGAATTAATTCTACTTCCAGTTCTCCACTCAATAATTGTCGTTCAAATTCGGCGTTTTCGCCTACATAAGAAGCCACCATTTTTTTTACCTGTTTTTTTTGCAGCATCAATCCTATTCCAAAATCATCTACCCCGGCATTATTGGCAATACAGGTTAAGTCTTTTACGCCTTTTTTCACAAGAGCCGCAATGCAGTTTTCGGGTATTCCGCAAAGGCCAAAACCACCAAGCATTAAAACCTGTCCGTCCTCAATATCTTTTATTGCCTCTTGGGCATTAGAGAAAACTTTATTCATTTTAATATTTTAAATAAAACTTTTTATTAACCCACTTTCTTACCAGGGTATCTTTTTTAATATCCAAAATATTCTGCTGGCGCACCTGCAGGGTATCCAGCATTATTTTCATCTCATTGGTATGGTTTAAATAATATTCATAGCTTTTATAAAATTGCTCCCTACTTATTTTGTGTAATTGAAATACCTGCTGCTGAAGTTTTGCACTTTCTTTTTGTAAATCCCTGCCCGAATCTTTTCTAAGGTATTCGTTTACATAAACATCGGCCCGCATATAATCCCAAAATACAGCCTGCATTTTTTCTGGCTCTAAAATCCCATTGGGCATTTTAGTTTTTGAACAGGAAAAAAATAAAGTAACCAGCACTATGAATAAGATAAATTTCATTTCAATTGTTCTTTATATGCACCCGCATTGGTAAGGTCAAGCCGGGGCAGCAATTCTAATGCTTTTGCTTTATCCTGTGGTTTTGCTTTTGAAAATATTTTTATAAGTTCAGTAGATTTTCCCTGGAAAAAAAACTGGTTGATCATTGTGTTGGGATTTTCATTATTAAAATTACTGAGCAGGTTAAGCACATTAAGCAATTCTGTTCTTGCTGCGTTTTCATCTTCATACATTTTATCCATTCCCATCCTGTAGTAATTATAATAAACATCATGCATAATATTATATCGGCTGTTAAGCATATTTTCTACCAGCCAGTAACGGTTGCGGATACCATCAAAAGCCTTCCATCCGCTAATACCCCTGCCATCGGGCGCATTGTTTACAATATTCTGTGCTTTCTGAAAATTAGCATCGCCACCCCTTGGTGAAAATGAAACATTATCAAACGCAATAATAAGATTAGCATAATAAGCAAATACGGCGGTAAGGTTTGAAACCAGTGCATCGTTTCCACTTACACGGTTATCGTTAAATTCCAGTATTTGAAATTCTACATATTTAAAAATAATATTATCATCCTTAAAATTAATAATGGGAGAGAGATAAGCAGTATTAAATACGGGCCGGGCAGCCTGAATACTAAGGGATGCAGAATATACATTTGCTTCGGAAGTCTGATCTAAATTTAATAAAAAATTGCAGGCTATTTTTTCATTTACTGCATAAACATCCGTTGTCCATTTTTTAGTATTTATAAAATTATTCAATGCTGTTTGCAAGGTGAGAAAAGTATTTTTGCTTACATTATTACCTACCCTGCTGGCCACTACAGAAACTTTAGCATTCAATTCCTGCGCCTCTG
>JAYVGA010000564.1:0-3878 GCA_043772635.1 Chitinophagaceae bacterium | reverse complement strand
ATGATGCAACCTTGTATTTATCTTCTCCAAAACTGCGGTCGTTAATTACAGGGTTATTGGGGTTATTGTTTACATCTACCACCGGGGCATAATTTACCTGCAGGCCCACACGCTTGCACTGTTCGCCCACAATTTTTCCGTATTGATAAACTACTGTTGCATCCTGCATAGCACCCAGCATCATTTGCCTGGGAAGCGGCAGCACACTGTCTATCATGCGCATGCCCACACCCCACTCTGCATCTATACACATAAGTATGGGGGTTTTTGCATTTGCCTGCAGACGGTTTATAATAGTTGCCTGTTTTACAGGGCTGCCCTGAAAAACACATATGCCGCCAATATTATATTTTTTAATGAGGTCCTCCACCTTGTCATCATAAAATGTTACCAGTTTTGTTTTGCTGTCAATGCTGGAAAGACGCACTACCATAAGCTGTGCTATACGCTCATCGTTGCTCAGGGTTTTATACACACTGTCGGCCCATAGCGCCGCAGTATTATTTTGTGCAGTTACATTTAAAAACAGTGATGATACAAGCAGGGTAATCAAAGATATAAATTTCGTCATACGGCAAATATTTTATACACACAAATTAAGAAGATTTGCGTTTAAGGTACTAACAAAATATTTTTTAACTTTACCACATGCCAATTGCTGATAAATACAGACCGCATTATACCTATAAAGATTATTGCCTGTGGGAAGGAAACTGGGAATTGATTGAAGGGATGCCTTATGCCATGAGCCCGGCACCGGTGCCCGTTCATCAGCGGGTAAGTTTACTTATGAGTATAAAGTTTGCAAAAGCTTTAGAAACTTGTACACAATGCAGGCTATATCCTCCAATAGATTGGAAAATAGCAGAAGATACCATTGTGCAACCCGATTTGCTGATAGTGTGTGATACCATCGAAAAAAAATATTTAGATTTTCCTCCGGTACTTACTGTAGAAATTTTATCTCCATCTACTGCATCTAAAGACCGTGGAGAAAAAATGGAATTGTACCTGGCACAGCAGGTAAAATATTATATTATTATCGATCCCAAGTTTAAGAAAATAGAAATATATCAATTGTTACAAAATCAATATCAACCGGTAACTGTAAATCCACACACTTTTACTTTTAATTTAAAAGATGAATGTACTGCCACGGTAAATTTTTTAGACATTTGGGATTAGTACCTTGTATTATAACCGCATTTTTTTGCGCCTTTATCAACCTGTTAAAAAAATCTTTTGCCTGATATTATACAATTATTGCCCGATAACATTGCCAACCAGATTGCTGCAGGCGAAGTAATACAGCGGCCTGCAAGTGCTGTAAAAGAATTGCTGGAAAATGCAGTGGATGCCGGCGCCACTGATATAAAACTTTTTATAAATGATGCAGGTAAAGCCCTGATACAGGTAATAGATAATGGAAAAGGTATGAGCGAAACCGATGCCCGTATGGCTTTTGAGCGGCATGCCACTTCTAAAATAAAAAGTATTGATGACCTCTTTAGAATTAAGACAATGGGTTTTAGAGGAGAAGCGCTTGCAAGTATTGCTGCAGTAGCACAGGTAGAAATGAAAACTAAAAGAGCAGAAGATGAGACAGGCGTGTACCTGGAAATTGAAAACAGCATGGTGAATAAGCAGGAGCCCGTGGCCATGCAAAATGGCTGCAGCATTGCCATGAAAAATTTATTTTTTAATGTGCCTGCCCGCCGGAATTTTTTAAAAAGCAATGCATCAGAATTAAAACATATAGTAGATGAATTTATAAGGGTAGCCATGGCTTTTCCTGAAATATTTTTTTCGCTCTCCTCCAATGGCCAGCAGGTTTTTCACCTGGAGAAGGGTTCTCTGAAACAGCGTATGGTACAAATACTGGGCAGCAGTTATAATGCAAAACTGGTGAGCGTGCAGGAGCATACAGATTACCTGGATATTACCGGGTTTGTAGGCAAGCCGGAAACCGCAAAAAAAACCAGGGGCGATCAGTATTTTTTTGTGAACAACCGTTTTATTAAAAGCGCCTATCTTAATCATGCGGTGATGAATGCATTTAATGAAATGATTGCAAAAGACAGTTTTCCGATGTATGCATTGTTTATAGATCTTGACCCTGCACAGCTGGATATAAATGTGCATCCCACCAAACAGGAAATTAAATTTGAAGACGAAAAAATTGTATATGCTTTTGTGCAGAGTGCGGTAAAACATGCGCTGGCACAGTTCAGCATTACACCTACTTTAGATTTTGACCTGGATGCAGGTATTCAAAACCTGGATGCGGTGAACCAGCCATTTACAGATGAAAAAAAATCATCTGCCGCTTCTTCTTCTTTATACCAAACATTTACACAAAAAAACCAGGCTCATTTTATAGAAAATAAAAGTGAACTGAAACACTGGAAAGATTTTTATGAAGCCCCGCAGTCTAATGAAAGTTCAGAGTTAAAAGTTCAGAGTTCAGAGTCAGAAGTTCAGCGTTCAGCGTTTGGAGTTCAGATTAGTAAATCAGCTAATGAAACTGAATCAACAATTTTAAAAAACTTTACTGAGCACTCAGGACTTAAGACTGATGACTTACTGCAATTGCACAACGCATATATTATTGTACAAAACGATAAAGGTTATTTACTCATTAACCAGCAAAATGCGCATGAAAGAATTTTGTATGAAAAGTTTATGAGTGCCGTATCCGGAAAAGCCATTGCTGCCCAGCGGAGTTTGTTTCCGGTAACTATAGATTTGGCCCCGGCAGATGCGGTGCTGCTTACAGAGCTGCTTGCAGACCTTCATCATTTAGGTTACCTGCTGGAACCCTTTGGCCATCATACTTTTGTTATACAGGGCACACCAGCAGATATGGAAGCTGGCAATGAAAAAATGGCTTTGGAAAAAATGCTGGAGCAGTTTAAACATTTCAGCAACGATCTTAAATTTTCTAAAAGAGAAAAACTGCTGCGGTCCCTGGCATTGCAGCAGGCTGTAAAATCGGGTACCTCATTAACCGGTAAAGAAATGAATGTATTGGTTACCGATTTATTTAACTGTGCTGTTCCCAACAGTACGCCAAATGGCAAACCTACTTATATGAGTTTTAAAAAAGAGGAGCTGGATAAAATGTTTGGGCGTTAGGAAGCCCCCTCTGAACTTCGTTCGTTCCCTTGCAGGAACCCCAAAGGGGGAAGAAATGGAGAAGATACAAGGAGATAATAAAGCGAAATTCAATAAGATTTTATAAGAAGAAATAATATAAAAAGCGCATTTTTACCAATAGCTAATACCTCCCCCTGATATTTTTAAGAAATTTTTCTACAGCTTTTCTTACCGGTATGGCGCCTGTTTGGTAATTGTTTGCAAGTACAGAAAAGATAAGCAACTTATTTTTTTTGGTAATGAGGTAACCGCTCAATGCACAGTTGTTGCTTAGTGTGCCGGTTTTTGCAAAAATAAAACCCGCATCTGTTTTATAATAACTGCTCAGCGTTCCTTCTCCGCCGGTGGGCAAAATATTTTTAATACGCTCCCAGGCAAATTCATTTTTTATTTTATTTAAAAGATAAACAAAACTTTTTGGGGTAAATAAATTATACCTGCTAAGCCCGCTGCCATCTACCCACCTGGGCTGTTGGGGTATATCTTTTAAATCTGTTTTTAATAAAGTATCAATCATATCTACATCGCTCATATAACCCAGGTGTTCATTGCTGGCCATAAGCAGGGTTTGCTCTGCAAAAAAATTATCGCTGCGGTGCATCATGGGTTTAAAGAGGGAGTCGGAGGGTTGGGAGTAAATGGTAAACAATCGTTTGTTTTTATGATCAACGGAGTCTTCAATTTTATTGGTTATAAAATTTATTTTTTTATTCAGTGTATCA
>JAYVGA010000563.1:0-3184 GCA_043772635.1 Chitinophagaceae bacterium | reverse complement strand
GAAATGCTTAATAATACACTGCATAAAACTATGAAATGAATAATATATCTTAAGTTACTGATAATTTTTTAACCATACAATTAGAAATATATGTCAATCACAACCGGACAACAGGAATTTTTTAAAGGCATTGGGCAAATTAAATTTGAAGGCCTTGAAACTGACAACACATTAGCATACCGCTGGTACGATGAAACAAAAACAGTAGCCGGCAAACCCATGAAAGAATGGTTACGTTTTGCCTGTGCCTACTGGCACAGCTTCTGCGGCAGTGGTGCCGATCCGTTTGGTGAACCCACGCATTTATTTGCCTGGAACCAAAAAGCAGATGCAGTAGAAAGGGCAAAGGACAAAGCAGATGCCGCATTTGAATTTATTACAAAACTCGGTCTGCCGTATTATTGCTTTCATGATGTGGATGCAGTAGATTATACCAATGATATAAATGAAAATGAAAAACGTTTACAGGCCATCACTGAATATTTTAAAGAAAAACAAAAAGCAAGTGGTGTAAAATTATTATGGGGTACTGCTAATATGTTTTCTCACAGGAGGTATATGAATGGTGCCGCCACAAATCCTGACTTTCATGTGCTTACTCATGGTGCCGCACAGGTAAAAGCTGCATTGGATGCAACCATTGCATTGGGCGGAGAAAATTATGTTTTCTGGGGTGGCCGTGAGGGCTACATGAGTTTGTTAAATACCAGCATGAAAAGAGAGAAAGAACATCTTGCAAAATTTTTGCACACTGCAAAAGACTATGCAAGAAAGAATGGTTTTAAAGGACAATTTTTTATTGAGCCAAAACCATGTGAACCCAGCAAGCACCAGTATGATTACGATGCAGAAACTGTGATAGGATTTTTAAGGCAATACGATTTACTGAATGACTTTAGTTTAAACCTGGAGGTAAACCATGCAACACTGGCCGGCCATACCATGCAGCACGAAATGCAGGTGGCGGTAGATGCAGGCTTACTGGGAAGTATGGATGCCAACCGTGGCGATTATCAGAACGGATGGGATACTGACCAGTTTCCCACAGATGTAAATGAATTAACCGAATGTATGCTGGTATTGCTGCAGGCAGGCGGCTTTAAAGGTGGCGGTATAAACTTTGATGCAAAGATTAGAAGAAACAGTACCGATGCAGCAGATTTATTTTATGCACATATTGGCGGTATAGATGCATTTGCAAGGGCACTGATAACAGCAGATAATATTTTGCAAAAATCTGAATATAAAAAAATAAGAACAGACCGCTATGCAAGTTTTGACAATGGTAAAGGAAAAGAATTTGAAGAAGGAAAATTATCGCTGGAAGATTTAAGGGCTTACGCAATTGAAAATGGTGAACCCAAAATAATAAGTGGTAGGCAGGAATACATGGAAAATATTATTAACCGCTACATTTAGTAATGACTTAAAACCCAACCCACTGCTGCTTATGTTGCAGTGGGTTCTCTAAACAGAGGTAAAAAATATTTTTTCATGGCAAATTTTTTATAAGTGTAAAAATGCCTTTGGCATTTGGCCTATGCTTGCACTGCTTACAGATGATATGAAGCACTTTGCAGAAACAGTAAAAAGAAAAAATCATCAATGATGAAAATGGAAATTCACTTTTAACCGGAGATAATAGCAGGCGTTTTTTTGAAGCCTCATGGATGCACAAATACAAAGGCAAATATTATTTTTCTTATTCAACAGGCGATACACATTTTATCTGCTATGCCATTGGCGATAATCCTTACGGCCCATTTGTGTACCAGGGGAAATTTTAAATCCTGTTGTAGGGTGGACATCGCATCATTCCATTTGTACCTTTAATGGCAAGTGGTATTTGAAACAGATTAAAGCTGCACCGGCAATTTTTAAAAAGCGATCAATACTTAATGTGGTTGATTGTATAAGAAGCTGTAAAAATTATTTATCTATGAAATACATTAATAAGCTGGTAAGATAAATGGCTCTTTTTGTGTAGTTACATTTATTTTACTGCCCACATGTATTACCCCATTTTGCTGCTGCAAAATATTTTGCCCAAAATAAATTTTATTATTTTTCATGCGGTAAGTGGCCAATGTTTTTAAAGGTTCTTTTCCCTGCCCGCCGGTTTGTTGATTGATAGTGGTGACTGTACAACGGGAGCAGGGCTTAACCCCTGAAAATTCAGTTTCATCAATTGTAAAAGCTGCCATTTCATCTTCAATATGTGCATGGCCACCGGTAAAAACAATATTTGGCCTGAACCGGTTCATAGGTAATTTTTCTGCTAATTTATTATTCAGATTATCCAGGGATGATTGTCCAATCATCATTATGGGATAGCCATCCGAAAAGGAAGTAATTTCATCATTGGCTGCATAACGTTTATCTACAGGCCTTAAAGAATCATCGGGCATATACACCAGTTTGCATTTTGTATTAAGCATATCGCTAAACCATTCGTTATGTATATCACTCACCTCAATGGCATCGCAAGCATCATCCCAAATACTTACTTTAATTTTTTTTACAGGCGGAGTTATAAAAGGAATAGTAACCTGCAAATGCGTATCCTTATATTTTGAAACAATAAAACCTGCATCGGTTTGTGTTATGTGCAGCAATGCCATTTGCAGATGGCTGCGCTGCGATAAAAATACATGTTGTTCATCCACCAGCATCCATCTTCTGTCGTGTTTAAAACCGGTATTGGTTAGCTGCACGCTTTGGTTTGCTATTCCGCCCAGCGATTTTATGGGATAAATAAACAACTGGCTTACCTGCAAATTCACATTCTCAAAATAGGAGTGAGCATCCGTTACTTCTGATATAAATGGTTTTGTCAATTTTAATTTTTTAAAAGATTTGTTGAGGTGATATGCATTGCAAATTTATCTTATTGAAATGGCATAGTTAATGATATTTTTTAAAATACAGCATATGAGCTTTTAGCATAAGATTTTTTAAAGCGGTTTTTAACTATCTTGAAAGCATGAATACCAGAGCCACAAAAATTACTGTTCTTCTTTTATTTGGAGCAATCTTTTTATATTTTAGTAACGGGAGATTTAGTTTTGCTTTGGCAGCATGGCTCTATCCTGTTTTTATTTTAGCCGTTTCCCGAAAAGAAAAAAAAATATTTTCTTTTTTAATCATCCCTTTAATTATGGGGATTTGCTCACAGTTATCTTTT
>JAYVGA010000562.1:0-2977 GCA_043772635.1 Chitinophagaceae bacterium | reverse complement strand
CAAATGGGTTGGAAAACTTATATCCCGGCTTTTGAATATTGCACAGACAATGCAGGCATGATTGCAATAACGGCTTACTATAAATATTTGACAGGTGATTTTGCTGAGCTGGATATTATTCCAAATGCAAGAGCGGAATGGTCGGAGTGAATGGTGAATAGTGAATGGTGAAAACTTGAAAGGTTAAAATAAAACTGTAACTCTTAAAAAAATTAAACTTCTAAACTCCTAAACCTCTAAACTTCTAAATTAAACTTCTAAAACTTTTTAAACTCACCAAACTTTTGAGTAACTCCTGGTTCCAATTTAAACAGTTCACTATTCACCAGGAGAGGTGTGCTATGAAAGTATGTACCGATGCATGTCTGCTTGGTGCATGGGCAGTGGAGAAAATAAAAAAACGTTCCATTGAAGTTAATAACATTTTAGATATTGGCACAGGCACCGGCCTGCTGAGTTTAATGCTGGCGCAAAAAACAACCGCAGCAATAGATGCCATAGAAATAAATGAAGCTGCAGCCGTGCAGGCCGCAGAAAATTTTTCTGCTTCTCCCTGGGGAAAAAGGATTTTTATTTTTAATAATGGCATACAGGAATTTTCTGCTTTTAAAAAATATGATTTCATCATAAGCAACCCGCCCTTTTTTGAAGATGATCTGCAGAGCAGCGATGAAGCAAAAAATGTTGCCAAACATCATACTACCCTTACGCTTTCTGCATTACTAAAAGCTATTAATATTCATTTGAATGATGATGGATTTGCTGCTATACTTATTCCCTGGCACCGGACTGAATACCTAAAAAAAATTATAGCGGCAGAAGAATTATTTATAAATGAAATTCTTTTTGCAAATCAAACTCCGGCGCATGATTTCTTTCGTTCACTAATTTTATTATCAAAAAAAGAGGATAAAGAAAAAACGGATACATTATCCATTCATGAGGAGCAAAGGCAATACAGTGCTGGCTTTATAAATTTGCTGAAAGATTATTATCTTAAACTTTAAGGATTTTTTTAATCTATAGATAAAATAAATGTAAAAAAAGATGTCATGAAAAACTTCACATGAACGGAGGGGATACCTGCTTGCAAAGGCAGGTCGCCAATGCAGTTGCCATGAAATAACAAAAGCTGGTCTCTCAAAAAAAAATCAGTTTAAGAAGCTGTTTGAGTTATTTCCTTATATTTTATTATTTGGACTAAAATGTTGCCATTATGTATGCCGATGAAAGGATTGTGACACAACAATGATCCCATGAAAATATGAAGCTGGTTTTCAAAATAAATAACTCAAACAGCTTCTAAGCATTTATGTTTTTAAATTTCTCCTGATGCATACCCTTTCATGTATTCAAATTCAGGGGTAAGTTTTCCATCTTTTACAATAGTAGCTTTTTCTATAATTGTATTTTCTCCGCTAATTAAATCTGCCAGTACATGTTTTATCAATTGCTCTCCAAAATACCGGCTGGCATCTTTGGGCAATTCGTTGGGTAGGTTGCCCACTGCCATCACATCTACCGAACCCGGCTGGTAAGGGGCCGTTTTTAAAAATGTTTTTTTATCTACTCCATACACAGGATCGGAAATGGTAGAGTCGCCCAGGTTGCAGGGCACAGAACCAAACCGGTCGTCTGTAACATCTGCAATGGTTTGAATACTGAAATCATTTTTTGCAATATCTTCCAGCTCAAACAGGCGTGGGATGCGGCTTTCCCAATAAACCCCGTTTAGTAAAATAGTGGTATGCGGCAGGTATTGTTTAAAAATGCATTGATATGCATCGGGATTGTTATGAAAATGTTCTCTGCCATAAACACTGCCATCCAGTGGCCGGTATAGATTGGCTCCCTTCAGGTGAACATACACCGGGTATTTAAATTCTTTTACAAGGTAATCTTCGGGCTCCACTTCATGAATGCCCAGCAGGTTCATAATTTCAAGCAGGCCATGTGCTACCCTGCCGCTGCCCGTAACTGCAATTTTAATATTCGGAATTTTTAATCCAAAATAAGTATGTATCAGGTGCTGAAAAGTTTTAGCAGAATTTACCCGGTCTAAATGAAAAGCCCCGGTTCTGTTTCCAAAAGCCATCATTGCATTGTGTGCTCCAACCACACCTGCAAAAAAACCAAAGCCAATAATGCGGGCACCATCTTCATGCTCCAGGCATTCGTAATCTATTAATGTATTTTTTTTTGCAATGATGGCCTGCAGCATTTTCTGGTTGTAAGGCTGCAGTTTTTTGGTATGCGAAAAAAAGAGATAGGTCTTGCCGGCAATGAGCATATCAACCGGCACTTCTTTAATGCCCAGCAAAATATCGCAATCGTCCAGGTTTTCTTTTACTTCCACCCCTGCACTAATGTACTCTTTATCGCTGTAGCAGCGAACATCGCTGTGTTGGGCACTTACAAGAATGTCGGGGCGGTTCTTATGTATCCACTTGCATTGTGCGGGCGTGAGTGCCACCCGGTTATCTGAGGGAATTTTACCTTCTCTTATCAATCCAATTTTTATCATGCAACCAAATTTAGAAACAGCAATTTACATTTTACATTTTATATAGTGCATCATACATTTGCATTATGAACTATTTTGAATTATTTGATTTCCCAGTTTCGCCGGTGGTAGATAAAACATTGCTGAGCCAAAAATATTTTGAGCTGCAGAAAAAAAATCATCCTGATTTTTTTACGCAGGCCACAGAAGATGAAAAAGAAGAAGCCCTGCAGCAATCATCTGCAATTAACAGGGCTTTTGCTATTTTTCAAAACAAAGAAAAAACAATTGAATATTTTCTGCAGCAGAAAGGTTATATAGCAACCGATGAAAAATACCAACTGCCCCCTGCTTTTTTAATGCAGATGATGGAACTGAATGAAACCCTTACAGAAAAAGACGGCGTAACCCTTGCCGCAGAAATGGCTGATATTGAAAAAGAACTTTTTGAAGAAATAAAACCCATTCTTGACC
>JAYVGA010000561.1:0-5710 GCA_043772635.1 Chitinophagaceae bacterium | reverse complement strand
TCTAATTTTGATTTAACTTGCCTCATAAGTGACTGTTTTTTGTCAACCTATTTTAGGCATACACAACCATTCACCTTTCACCATTCACCTTTCACCATTCACCATTCACCTTTGACTCAATGACTCATAACTCACAACTCATAAATTATTCCCCCACCCCCATCTCAAAAAATCTGGAAAAGCCCTTGCCCAGGTGGGCACATCGTGGCGGCCATCTTTTAGTTCCAGGTAATGGATATCGTTTGTTTCATCATAACCCTTTGTTACCAGCTCATCAATAAAACTACGGGTATCATCAATGGCATCAATAATACCGTTATTGTTACGGTCTGCAGTTTCGTCCTGTGTTCCCACTTCAAAAAAGAATTTTAACCAGCTGGCGTAGTTACCGCCCCGTACCTGCCCGTGCATAATACGATTTTCATTTTCATCAAAGTCTACATCTTCCTGGTCTTTATCTCTCCACCAAAGCGATCCGCTAAACACACCCACTTTGGTAAACTCATGCGGATAGTTCCATACGATATCCAGGGCAGACAGGCCTCCAAGAGAAAAGCCGGCATAAGCTTTTTCTTTAAAAGAGGCTATGGCATAAGTTTCCCTGATAAAAGGAATTAATTCCTGAATGATAAATTTGGTATATAAAAATGCTTTGGCTCCACGCCCTTTATAGTCCAGTATTTTGGCTGTGCCGTATTCATTTTTTCTATCGGCAGCACAATGTATGCCCACACAAAATAAAGGTGGTATTACTCCATCAGTTACCAGGTCTTCCAGTATATCTTCAAAAGGCATTTTTACCAAATCCTGTCCATCATTAATAAGTAATAAATTTACCTCAGAAAAATTGGTGAGAGATGAAGGAATATAACAATCTACTTTTACCACACGGGCTAAGTGTAAAGATTGTAACAGGTGTTGTTGTACTTTTATGAGAGATCCTTTTTCAACGGACATAGGCATCAAAAATAAGAAAACCCCGGCATAAATATTTAACCATCACCCGGCAGAAACATAATTTGTTTTATTGACTTCTTAAAAATATATTTGGTATAGATAATTTAAATACATTCTCCACATTCAAAACACCCACATTATGAAGAAAATAGGCGTATTACACGGCAAGGAAAGAAGTTTTCCGGATGCTTTTGTAGCAAGAATAAACAGTAAAAATATAGAAGGCATAATAGCAGAAGAAGTAAAAATTGATAAAGTAATGCAGGGGGAAGCCACTGAATATGCCGTAATATTTGACCGCATATCGCAGGATGTTCCTTTTTACCGTGCTTATTTAAAAAATGCTGCCCTTTGCGGTACGGCAGTTATTAATAATCCTTTTTGGTGGAGCGCCGATGAAAAGTTTTTTAATAATTGCCTGGCCACAAAAATTGATGTGCCGGTACCAAAAACGGTTATACTGCCCTCAAGGGATTTACCCACAGATACCACTGCAGATTCCTTTAGCAATCTTGCTTACCCCTTAGACTGGGATGGTATTTTTAAATACATTGGTTTTCCGGCATACATGAAACCCCATGCCGGCGGCGGCTGGAAGAGTGTGTACCAAATAAATAACCTGGATGAATTTTTTGAAAAGCATGCAGAAACAGAACAACTGGTAATGATGCTGCAGGAAGAAATAAAGTTTGATGAATATTACCGCTGTTACTGCATTGGTGGCAAGCATGTGCGAATAATGCCTTACGAACCCCGCAACCCGCATCACCTGCGCTATTCAGCAGATTTTTCTCCATCACCGGAGCGCCATAAATTAATGGAAGGTATTGTACTGAGAATTTGTAGATACCTGGGTTATGATTTTAATACCGTAGAGCTTGCCCTTAGAGATGGTGTACCTTATGCCATAGATTTTTGCAACCCTGCACCCGATGCAGAAGTAACTAGCGTGGGCCAGGAAAATTTTGAATGGGTGGTAGAAACTGCTGCCAACTTTGCCATAGAAAAAGCACTGGCTCATGAAGATGGTGCAGATAATTTAACCTGGGGCGAATACATAAAACGAAGCAGTAATGGTGAAAAACTTTATTAACAGGAATATAATAATGGATATTGAGATATTGGGATATTGGAGAATTTTTTGAGCATGGTTTTTCGGAGAAAAATATATGAATTATAAAAAAATATCCTTACCAATTGTTTAAATTATAAATTTTCCATTAATTAAATATCAACTGCGTTTAATTTTATTATCAATTAATTATTAATTATCATGGGCCCGCTTAATTATAAAAAATTTACTGTAGGTGTAGAGGAAGAGTACATGGTTATAGACCCCGCTACCAGAGAATTAAAAAGCCACGAACAAAAAATTGTGGAGGAAGGCCATAAAATTTTAAAAGAAAAAGTAAAAGCAGAAATGCACCAGGCCGTGGTAGAAGTAGGCACAGATATTTGTGCCGATGTAGATGAAGCTTTTGTAGATGTGGGCACCCTGCGCAAAACCATTAGTGGTATTGCCGGCGAACTTGGGCTATGGGTTGGTGCCAGCGGCACACACCCCTTTAGCCATTGGGAAAGCCAGCTGATAACAGAACACATACGCTATAACGAAATTGTAAACGAACTGCAGGAGGCTGCAAGAAGCAATCTTATTTTTGGGCTGCATGTACACGTAGGCATGGAAACCCGTGAAATGGCCATACATATTGCCAACAGTGCACGGTATTTTCTACCACATATTTTTGCGCTAAGTACTAACTCTCCATTTTGGGAAGGCCGGCTTACAGGATACAAATCTTTTCGCACAAAAGTATTTGATAAATTTCCCCGTACAGGCATACCCGATTTTTTTGAAGGTATAGAAGCCTATGATAATTATATTAAGCTTTTGGTAAAAACAAATTGTATAGACAATGCAAAAAAAATATGGTGGGATTTACGGGTTCATCCTTTTTTTAATACCGTAGAGTTTCGCATATGTGATATCCCTTTATCGGTAAAAGAAACCATCGCCATCACCGGATTATTCCAGGCTATTTGTGCCAAATTGTATAAGCTGCGCAATCAGAATCTTAATTTTATGATGTACAGCCGTGCATTGCTAAACGAAAACAAATGGCGGGCCAGCCGCTACGGCATAGATGGCAGTATGATAGATTTTGGCAAAGAAACTGAAGTAAATACCCGGGTACTTATTTATGAACTGCTCGATTTTGTTGACGACGTAATACCGCATCTTGGCAGCCAGCATCACATAAGCCATGTACACAAAATGCTGGAAGAAGGCACCGGTGCCGACAGGCAGCTTAAAGTGTATGAAGAAACCAAAAGCCTGGAAAATGTAGTGGATTATATTCATTCACAATTTTTATCGGATTTGTAGTTTGCTGTAAATGCATAAAGCCTTATATTTGCCGTCCATTAAAACATGGGAGCACAGCTCAATTAATAGAGCATCCCTACTGAAAGTCGGGAAAGTGTTTAGGTTTGAATCCTGCGCCTGAATAAAAATAATAATTGGCTGCGTAGCTCAACTGAATAGAGCATCTCACTACGGATGAGAAGGTTTTAGGTTTGAATCCTAACGCGGTCACCACACAGGACTTTCCAAGTTTATTCTTAGAAAGTCCTTTTTCTTTTCCGCCAAAACCCTTACCAGCAGTACAAAGTAGCGTTAGCAACTCACTTGGTTTTATGGTTTGAAAAGTATTATTTGAAAACATCAGTTTTTCAGGGAACATCAAACCAAGCATTTTCTGCTTATTATCCAAAGTAGCTGTGTTGTAATAGGCATCTACATTGCTCAAAAACGAAATACCATACTTTGCATATTCCCCAAAGCCACTTTCCATTTTTTTGTAGTCGCTAACTTGTTGCTCATATTTTCTATTTTCCTCATTCACTTTATCCCTTACGGTATTGTACACAAATTTATCAATATCATCATTTGCCAATTTCATAGCCGACTTTTTGAGCAATTCTGTATTCTCATTTTTCTTTGCTTCCAGTTTCTTTATTTCCTTGTCTCTATCGCCTTCATTTTCTTTAAAAATATCTTCCATTATTGCAAGGTATAAACCAGCCACATCTTCATTCATTTTTATGGTAGATAGCCAACCATTAAAATTTTGGTGTAGTTCATCGCTTTTAAAACGTTCCTTACAACCTAGCGTACAATGGTAATAATAATACATACCCCCATTACCTTGTGAACTGCTACCAGTTAAAACCTTACCACATTTGGAGCAGTTTAAATGCCCCCTCATTGGGTAGGTATCATTTATTTTAGCATACTTTAAATTTTGCTTTTTTCTACCATCTAATACATTTTGTACCTCATAAAACACCTCTTCACTGATAATCGGCTGATGAATACCTTGTACAATTTCTTCTGCTTCATCCTCAAAGGCTTTAATACGAATTTTGCCGCAGTATATAGGATTACGGAGAATAGTATAAAAATTACTTCTACTAATTTTCATACCTTCTGCCCATAGCTTTTTGCGTAGCACTTCAATTTGATACATACCTGTATTCATCAAATCAAAGGCTTTTTTAATAAATGGTGCAATATCCGAGTGAGTAATAATAGGTTTGTTTTGAGCATCCCTACTATTCTTAAATCCGAATGGTGCAGTACTTACATAGCGACCTTCTTTTAAAGCCCTACGCATTCCATTGGTAGTATTTAGTGAACGCCTTAAATTTTCGACCTGTGGGGTAGCCAAATAAATAGCTTTCATTAAAAGACTTTCAGGCACATTGTCATCCAATGGCTGCTCAATAGCATCAACAGTAACACCCAATTTTCGTAAGGTAGATAGCATAGCCATAGAATGTTCAAGGCTTCTACTAAACCTATCCCATTTTACAACCATAAGCCTTTTTACAAGCCCTTTATTCTTTTTAATAAACTCCAGCAGTCTATTAAAAGCAGGTCTATCAAAGGTTTTAGCACTATAGCCATCATCCATAAAATGCTCTAATACTTTAAGCCCTTTGTTTTCACAATGCTTTTCTAATTTGCTTTTTTGGTCGGCAAGGCTAAAACCATTTTCGGCTTGGTCGTCAGTACTTACCCTAGTGTAAATGATTACTGTTTGCATTTCTTTTCTTTCTTTTGAGTAGTTAAGTAATAATCCAAGTTTCCAAACTTGTAGAGGAGTTGGCGGAGCTGTTTTACCTGTTCGTCTGTGTAGTGATTGCCTTTTTGTTCTAAAATCTTTTTACATTTTTCTATGTTTAACATTTAAAATATTGCTAAGCTTCAATCTCAGGGAACACCTGTTGTATCTGCTTTTATGCAATAAAAAGGAGGACATCCTTTTTTTAATCTTCAAATTTTAATTTCTTTTTTCTAAGCAAACTTGTAATATTTCCTTCTTTATCTTTTCTTACAATTATTTCCTCATAGGTTTTAGATTTTAAAACCTCAAATACTTTTTCGCCTATTTCTCTTTTTGTACCTTCTATCAATTTTATTTTATTTCCACTTAGCTTTATTTCTACTTTTTCATATTCACCTACTCTTATAAATGCCAATAGTTCCATTTCTGTTAAGTCAATCGGCAAATTTTTATTTTCAATGGGTTGCAAATCCACATTTGGGAAAAACCCTTGTAGTATTTTATTTAGGTTTATTTGCAAATGGTTTTCTACTTGGCTAAACTCACTAGCTACTTTGTATTGGGTAAAATTTGCAGGTACGCAAACCCCATCTTTAAAAACCATCAATAACACAGGCATTTTA
>JAYVGA010000560.1:0-2618 GCA_043772635.1 Chitinophagaceae bacterium | reverse complement strand
TCTAATTTTGATTTAACTTGCCTCATAAGTGACTGTTTTTTGTCAACCTATTTTAGGCATACACAACCATTCACCTTTCACCATTCACCTTTCACCATTGACCATAAAACAAAAGTAGTTTTCAAGGCGGCGCTAATCAACATCTGCAATGGCAGGTTTTTGTACTGTATTGATATATTTTAATAATTTTGGGAATTCACCTGCAAACTCAGCGCAAATGAAAGTAAAATTAGAACCCATAACAGCCGATAGAGATAGTTCGTTCAGGATATTGCTTACGCCAAATTTGAATGAGTTGTTTTACTGGCATTTTCATCCGGAATATGAAATTGTTTATGTGGAGGCACTAAGTGGCTTTCGCCATATTGGAGAGCATATCTCAAAATATCATGGCAGCGATATTGCATTAATAGGGCCTAACATACCGCATTTAAATTTTGATTATGGTGTAAAAACCAGGGTAGAAACTGTGGTGGTGCAAATGAAAGAAAATTTTTTAGGCCCCGATTTTTTTTCATTGCCGGAAACAGCAGCCATAAAAAGCCTGTTTGAAAAAGCAAAAACCGGTGTAGCATTTTACGGGGAAACAAAAAAGCTGGCCGGAGAAAAATTAAAACAATTATCAACCTTGCCGCATTTTGAACAACTGATTTCTTTATTGCAGATTTTTAATTTATTGGCGCACAGCAAAGAAGTAGAAATACTAAAGGCACGACCAATAGCCAATGCATCTGTATTAAAAGAGCAGCAGCGGCTGCAAAAAGTGTATCATTTTATTGAAGCCAATTATCTAAAAGAAATTGATGTAAATAATGTGGCAAAACTGTGCAACCTTACCACTGCAGCATTTTGCAGGTATTTTAAAAAATCAACACAATATACTTTTACGGGTTTTGTAAACCAGTTTCGTATCAATCAATCTAAAAAATTATTATTGCAACACAAAAATGTTACAGAAGCCTGTTATGAAAGCGGCTTTGCAAATATTTCTTACTTTAATAAAACCTTTAAAAAAATTACAGGAGAAAACCCTTCGGTATTTAAGAAAAAGTATGTTATTGAGTAATGAGGCTGGCATTTAAATTATCAAGATTTGTAACTGTATTAAAGCAGAGCAGCCTCTACTTTCAGATAAAAGCAGCTATTCGTAATATTAGCCCTGTTTCTTCCCACACCTATGCCGCATCTTTTTGTAAAGCGATGTATTTGTGAAAGTGTATATTATTTGTAAACTTTTGGTCATTCTGCAATACGTTCAAAATGATGCGGTTTATAAATTGCCATTTATTTTGTAGGGGGCAAACTTTCGTATATTTTTGACTCAATGGAAATTTAACAGCATCTTGAATGAAGCCAGATATTATACTTTGGGATTATGATGGTACTTTAGTAAATTCAGTTCCCAAAAACATAGACATCACTAAGCAAATTCTTTCGGATATTGTTCCAAGATTATCCGGAGAAAATTTACCTCAGCATTTAAGAAGTGAAGAAGAGTATCATATAGCAAATCATAAAGCAAAAAATTGGCAGGATTTATATATGAATTACTATGGACTGAGTGAAGTGGAAACACAACTTGCAGGAAGTTTGTGGTCAAAGTATCAGCTCAATAATTTAACACCTGTTAAATTATTTCCTCAAATAAAGCAGGTAATTAACCAATTACCAATACCGCATGGAATTTGCTCTCAAAATTCAGCCGAAAATATTAGGCAACTTTTAGCGAAAAATGAATTATTGGAAAAATTTAATGCTATAATTGGATATGATGACATTCCGGCTAATATGCAAAAACCGTTGGGATTTGGCGGAATAAAATGTATAAATCAAATTTTTAAAAAGCCAACTAATAAGGTAGTTCTATATATTGGAGACCACGAAGGAGATGTTGAATTTTCAAGAAATATTGCGAAGGAGTTAGACCCAAGCAACAAGGTAATTTCAATAACAGTAACATATAGCGGGGCTAATACGCAATCATGGTCTTTCAAACCTGATTTTAAAATTTCATCTCCCTCCCAGTTATTAAAAATATTGACTTAGCAAAAACTTCCACTAATAATATTTGGCTTTCTGCAAAGCCCCAACTGTCTCCAGTGTTCTTCCAAAGGCAAGCCATTATAGACAAATAATCCCAGCCATTTGTAGGTGCAAAAAATATTAACGAAGTAAATAGCATTTCAAAACCACTGCCTAATTGTAAACAGCATTACACTAAAAAGCTACAGAAAAGTTGAGTTAATACATTGCCAGTTGCCACTTACTATTTATATTCATTGTAGATTACAAAAAATTATTTCGCTGTTACTATGATAAAAAAAATATGCTGCCTCTTATTAATGGCATCGGGTTATTTAAATGTATCCGCTCAGCAGGTGTACGATTCTTTATTGAATGAATTAAGCAGCAGGTATCCGCAGGAAAAAATATATATGCAGCTGGATAAGCAATATTATAATACCGGCGAAACCATCTGGTTTAAAGCCTATATTATTACCGGCAATATTCCATCGCAGATAAGCAAAACATTTTATGCAGAACTGATAAATGATAAAGGTACTGTACTGCAACGGAAAATGGTGCCCGTACTGCAGGCGGGTGCAGCTTCTCATTTT
>JAYVGA010000559.1:0-6243 GCA_043772635.1 Chitinophagaceae bacterium | reverse complement strand
TTGACAGGGTGGGCACTTTTACTTACAGCCACGAAGAAGATACCAGCGCACATAGCCTGGATGATAATATTTCTGCAGAAGAAAAAGAAGAAAGGGCTTTGGAGATTATGGAAGTGCAGCAGGATATTTCGCTTGAAAAAAATGAGGAAAAAGTAGGGAAAATATTTAAAGTAATGATTGATAAAAAAGAATCGGGGCGTTACCTGGGCCGTACAGAATTTGACAGCGTAGAAGTGGATAATGAAGTAATTATAAACAGCTCAAAAAAATTAATCATCGGCGATTTTGTAAACGTAAAAATAACTAAGGCTTATGATTTTGATATAGAGGGAGAGTTGGTATAATGAAGTATATTTATGCAACTAAATTAAATTGTATGGGATTAGTTTATGCAGATATTGAGTTAACAAGTTTTGAGGATTTAATGCTTACAAAAAGACATATTATTGGCGAAGAAGAAATAAAAAGAATTAGGCTAAATATGCTGGTGGACAGTGGCGCCTACATGATGGCCATTAATGAAACCATTCAATCGCAGTTAGAATTACCCTTTATTGAAAAAAGAAAAGTGCAGGTTGCTGATAGCCGTGTGGTAGAATATGACGTAGTAGGGCCGGTGCATGTAAAGTTTGGCAATAGAAAAGCAACCTGTAATGCATTTGTTTTACCCTGTGATAGTAAACCATTGTTAGGAGCAATTGCAATGACAGAAATGCCTGCCCGGATGCCATTGCTACCATACATGAAAATTCTTGAGTAGACGGGGATGTTTTAATACATCCGCAAAGGCAGGAATTAATTGTAAATCCCGAACATCCCAATTACGCAGTTTTAAAAATGAAGTGATAAAATATGAACACCACTGCCCAGTTTATTTCTTACAGCAGCACCGGTTTTTTTTCTACTATTATTTCTGATTATATTTCGGGCAATGAGTTGTTGAAACCATTTTATAACCACCCCGTATCTGTTGATGGAATAAAGGCAGCTATTGAGGAGAGAAAAAAATATCCCACAAACAGGAAACTATTGGCAGATGTTTTAAAGAATCAATATGCACATGAAAGCCTCAGCCCCAGGCAGCAATTAAACATAGAGCAGTTAAACAATGATAATTGTTTTTCCATAACCACGGCGCATCAGCCCAATATTTTTACCGGTCATTTATATTTTGTTTATAAAATTTTGCATGCTGTAAAACTGGCAGAAGAATTACAGCTGCAAATACCCGGCAATCATTTTGTACCTTTTTATTATATTGGCAGCGAAGATGCGGACCTGGAAGAACTGGGTGAAGTAACCATTAGCGGAAAAAAATATACCTGGCAAACCAAACAAACTGGCGCAGTAGGCAGAATGAAAATTGATAAAGCATTTATTGGTTTGATAGATGCAATAGAGGGCCAGTTATCTGTAGAAACTTTTGGCAACGAAATTGTTTCTTTGGTAAGAAAAATATACACACTGAACAAAACCATAGAGCAGGCCACTTTTGAAATAGTAAATTCCTTATTTGCCTCATACGGCCTGCTTATTTTAATGCCGGATAATGCGGTACTAAAAAATGAATTTGCAGGAGTTATAAAAAAGGAATTGGAAGAACAGTTTTCTCACAAAGCTGTAACTCAAACCATGGGCAGCTTTCCTGCACAATATAAAGTACAGGCTGCCGGCAGGGAGCTTAATTTATTTTATTTAAAAGAGGATAGCAGGGAGAGAATCGTTAAAGAAGGTTCAGAGTTCAAAGTCCAAAGTTCAAAGTTTAGTGAAACGGAAATGCTTGATGAATTACATTTCTATCCTGAGCGTTTTAGCCCAAACGTTATTCTTCGCCCTGTTTTCCAGGAACTGGTATTACCCAATATTGCATTTATTGGCGGTGGTGGAGAACTGGCTTACTGGCTGGAACTAAAAAAAGTTTTTGAAGCCGTTGGAGTACCTTACCCGGTGCTGGTGTTGCGTAATTCTTTTATGCTGGTAAATAAAAAAGCTGCACAAAAAATTGCTGCACTTCAACTAACTGCCACCAGTTTTTTAAAACCCACGCATGAGCTTATGCTGCAACTGGTGCAGCAATCTTCTTTATTACAATTGCAGTTAACACAGGAAAAAGAAGAACTTGCCCATTTGTATCAGAAAATTAAACAGGTAGCTGTAGCAGTAGATGTTACCTTGCAGCAACATGCAGAAGCACTCTTTACCACTGCCAATAAAAAAATAACCCGGCTGGAGAAAAAGATGCTTTTGGCAGAAAAGAAAAAATTTGAAGCCCAGCAGCGCCAGGTAGAAAAAATAAAAGAACTTTTATTTCCCTGCGGCAACCTGCAGGAAAGGGTAGATAACATCATGCCTTATTATGCGTATTACGGACCGGCGTTTATACAAACGCTTTATGAACATTCAGCTGGCCTGCAGCAGGAGTTTTGTATTATTACAGAAACAGCGGAGTAGCGGTTTAAAAAATCGTTTTAAAACTTCAGCATAAAAAATTATTACCCTAATCAGTACTACTAATTATAAGATATCATTAGTAAACCCCCTGCATTTTTTTCTGCCCTTTTTTTTGTTTTATGCATATGGTTTGAGTTTATACATTTTCTCTAATACTTTTACAGAATTTGCGTTTTGGCTCCCGTAGGAGCCACAGCTTTGTAGTAAATATTAAAAAGACATGCGCCTGCTCCGTTAGGAGCAGCACTGCTGCAACGCCCAAACAAAAGGAGGTCTTATACAAAGGCACGCAAATGCAACAATTAGTAATTGCTCTGCAAAGCAATTATCTTTCCGTTCCATAGATACATCAATTTCTTCTTTTAAAAGTTGATTAAACTCATGTTTTATCTTGATAAGGTTTGGTTCCTTTGCTGCTTATACAAAATAACTTTACAGCATTAACAGCTGCAACGGATAAAATACCCAGGCAGTGCAGATAAAATAAAATGGAGTTTGTTATCAGAGTAAATTTGTGCAACAAATATTAACCATCAATACAAATTCCTTTGGCAGACGATAATATACAGCCGGTTCATTTTTTTGCATCCGATACTGCATTTGATGAGCTGTACCCAGATTCTATAAAGCTGCTTGCACACCGCCATTGGACGCCACTGGATGTTGCAAAAAAAGCAGCAGCATACCTGGCTGCTGATGAGAATGCTAAAATACTGGATATAGGAAGCGGGGTAGGAAAATTTTGCCTGGCTGCGGCTTATTATAAACCTGCTGCATTTTTTTATGGTGTAGAGCAGAGAGAGAGTTTAATTGAGTATGCAGAAGCGGCAAGAGTAAAACTCGGGTTAAAAAATGTGTCCTTTATACCCGAAAATTTTACAGCCATTGATTTTAAACAATACGACCATTTTTATTTTTATAATTCTTTTTATGAAAATATATCCGGTACACAAAAAATAGATAATGCGGTAGAGTACTCAAAGGAATTGTATAGTTTTTACAATTTTAGTTTGTACAGGCAGCTGGAAAAAATGCCCCCCGGAACAAAGCTGGTTACCTTTCATATTATAGAAGATGAATGGCCAAAGGGTTATCATGTAGTGGGAACAGAGCTGGATGATGCTTTAATTTTTTTAATGAAAATTTAAAATGTTTTCTCAGGATGCATATACTACCAGACACTAAATAGAAAAAACAACAACTTTGCATATGCGGTATCCAGTGCCAGCAGCAAAGGCTTTAATAATATCATCTCTCTTTTTATTGCTTGCAGGCTGCATGCATGTTTCTTCAAAATTAGCTATACCGGCAACCAGCATTAACCGGGTAGATGATTGCGTAAGGGCAAATGTGCTGCATGGTATACATCAGCTGCAAACACAATCAATTGTTATTGCAGAAAAAATAGAGAAAAAAGAATTGCAGGTAATAGGAGCAAGATATGATCTTGATAATTACAAAGTAGATATTATTGAACAGTAAAAAAAATAACATGCCGGCAGCCTTAAATGAATTTCGTACAAAACTGGTTAATAATATCCTGGTTGCAGCATCTCAGCAGCAGGTAGATAATATTATTGATGCAGCAATGAAACAGTTAGAAATAAAAAAAGTAAATAAAAATAATAAAGTGCTTTTTGTAGATCATATTATTGAACAGCTGCACCTGTTTAGTGCAATGAAAAAAGATGCACAGCAATGGAGTAATATAAGTATGGCAAAAATACTTTTTAACCGCATTAAAAATGAATTGGCCATACCCCTTGATTAATTTTTATAATCATGTTTACACCTAAGTTATTTGACACCTTAAAAAACTACAGCCGCCAGCAGTTTGGCAAAGATGTACTGGCAGGATTAATAGTAGGCATTGTGGCCCTGCCGCTTGCCATTGCATTTGCCATAGCTTCCGGCGTATCTCCCGAAAAAGGATTGTACACTGCAGTAATTGCAGGTTTTATTATTTCGTTTATGGGCGGTAGCCGTGTGCAGATAGGTGGCCCTACGGGTGCATTTATTGTAATTGTTTACGGCATTGTGCAGCTGCATGGTGTAAATGGTTTAATCATTGCAACATTTATGGCCGGTATAATGCTCATCATTATGGGTTTGGTGCGCCTGGGTTCTGTAATAAAATTTATTCCGCATCCTTTAATTATTGGTTTTACAAGTGGTATTGCTTTAATTATTTTTTCATCGCAGGTAAAAGATTTTTTTGGTTTAGATATGGGTGTTATCCCCGCCGATTTTATAGATAAATGGAAAAGTTATTTTCAACATTTTGAATCGGTAAATATTTATGCCGCTTTAATTGCCATTGCTACGGTGCTTATTATTTTAATGTGGCCAAAAGTTACCCGAAAAATCCCCGGCTCATTAATAGCCATTATAGTTACCACTGTTGCTATGCATTTACTGCACCTGCCTATGGAAACCATTGGCAGTAAATTTGGAAGCATCCCTTCTTCTTTGCCCATGCCCTCATTGCCCGATGTAAATTTTACAACTATTAAAAGTTTAATGCAGCCCGCATTTACTATTGCTTTGCTGTGTGGTATAGAGTCGTTATTATCTGCGGTTGTATCTGATGGTATGATTGGCGGTAATCATAAATCAAATATGGAATTGATAGCACAGGGAACCGCCAATATATTTTCTGCACTCTTTGGCGGTATACCCGCCACGGGCGCCATCGCAAGAACAGCCACCAATGTAAAAAACGGTGGGCGCACACCCGTTGCCGGAATAGTGCATGCCATTACCCTTTTGCTCATCATGTTATTTGTGGGCAAATGGGCAGCATTAATACCCATGGCTACACTGGCGGGTATATTGGTAGTGGTGGCTTATAACATGAGTGAGTGGCAAAGTTTTGCGTCTGTTTTAAAAGGGCCAAAAAGCGATGTGGCAGTAATGGTTACCACGTTTTTATTAACCGTACTGGTAGATCTTACCGTGGCCATAGAAATTGGGATGGTACTGGCCGTATTTTTATTTATGCGAAAAATGATTCAGTTTAGCGATGTGAGTATGTTTACAAAAGAAGCAGCGGGAAACGCTGCAGATAAAGAGGCGATTGATAATTTTCTTATTCCGGAAAATGTAGAAGTGTTTGAAATTACCGGCCCTCTTTTTTTTGGCGCTGCATATAAGTTTAAAGATGCCATGAGGTTTATTGAAAAGCCTCCAAAAGTATTAATCATCCGTATGAGGCAGGTACCCATAATAGATGCCACAGGTATTAAAACCATTGAAGAAGTATTTAAAGAATCAAAACACCGGGGAACCAAATTAATTTTATCGGAAGTGAACAGCCCAAAAGTAAGGGATGCATTAAAAGTAGCAAGATTACTATTTGCTATCGGCAAAGCCAATGTTACCAATACTCTTCCTCAGGCCATTGAAAGAAGTAAGCAGATAATAAATGGGCAGTAAATACTTTAAGTTTCATTGCGTCAATAGTCATTAGGTTAATAGTCATTAGGTCATTGGGGGGCAATAGTTATGTTTTATTTTTTAATACCAGCTAAAGTTTTTCATGGCATCATCGTTGTGTCACAAACCCTTCATCGGCATACATAATGGCAACATTTTAGACCCTGTAATAAATTTCGGGCAAACAACTCAAGCAGTTTCTAATTTATAAATTGCCCTGCCTTTTAATACCATCTTGATTTAATAAGTAGTCCGAAGTACGTGGAAATCTTAGATGGTCCCGCATTTTGCGGGATGCCGACAGAAATAAGATTGATTATTTATTATGTAAGTCGGTATAAGGCAGGGATAAAAAGC
>JAYVGA010000558.1:0-2189 GCA_043772635.1 Chitinophagaceae bacterium | reverse complement strand
TATGGATATACCAAAAAACAATGGGGATGCGAACCCTCCCAACTACCTGCATCTATTTTAAAACGGTTGCCCGTAAGATTTAATTACGATGACAACTATTACAATAATCCCTACCAGGGAATACCAGTTTTAGGTTATACTGCTTTGATAGAGAAAATGCTTTCAAGCTCCAGGATAAAAGTGATATTAAATAAAAAATTCAGCCGGCATGATATTAAACCCGGAGTCTATGATCATATTTTTTATACCGGCCCTCTTGATGCTTTTTTTGAATATAACCAAGGCAGGCTGGGATATAGAACCGTTGTTTTTGAAAAATATATTGCAGAAGGAGATTACCAGGGTACTGCTGTAATAAATTATTGTAATGAAGAAATTCCCTACACCCGTATGCATGAGCATAAGCATTTTACTCCCTGGGAGCAGCATGAAAAAACGGTTTACTTTAAAGAATTTAGTAAAGAAACAACAGAAGCAGATGTACCCTATTATCCCAAAAGATTAAGAGCTGATAAAGAAATACTATTTGCTTACCGGGAGGAAGCTTTGAAATTAAAAGGAGTCTCCTTCCTGGGCAGACTGGCTACCTACCGCTATATGGATATGCATCATGTAATAGGTGAAGCACTTAATATGAGCCAAAAAATTATTGATGCGTTTATTTCAAATACTGCAAAGCCTGTGTTTCCCAACCTGGAAGAGGGTTAAAAAAAATACGTTACTTTTTTAAGGAGCCCATAACAGTTTTCTTCTGTTTTTATTGTGCAAATAAAATAATTTTTCAAATAATATTTTATTGCATGCATCGTTTTATGTTAGAGTCTAAAACCTATAGATAAACCTAAAACCTCATCCAATGTCCAAGACTGTTGCAGTTATAGTTACGTATAATCGTATTGCTCTGCTAAAAATATGTATTGAGGCACTGCGGGCTCAAACACTTCCTCTCAATAAAATTCTTGTTATCAATAATGGCAGTACAGATGCTACTGAAAAATGGCTGAGTGCTCAACCGGATATTGAATATATTACTCAAAAAAACCTGGGAGGGGCAGGAGGTTTTAATACTGCCATTAAAACAGCATTTATAAAAGGATATGAATGGATTTGGTGTATGGATGATGACGGAGCGCCCAAAAACGATGCTTTGGAAAACCTGATGAAAGCAGATACTGGAGAGTTGCGTCTTTTAAATTGTGCCGTAATAAACAAGGAAGATAAAAAAAGTTTTGTGTGGAAAACTGGTAATTTTAAAACTCTTGATGAAGTAGATACCAACATCCTGGAAGGGGTGGGCCACCCCTTTAATGGAACTTTAATAAACCGCAGGATTGTAGAAAGAGTAGGCGTTCCCAAAGCTGAATTCTTTTTATGGGGCGATGAATCAGAATATCTGCACCGCATAATCAGCAAAAATAAAATACCGGTTGCCACTGTTACCAATAGTATTCACTATCATCCTGCATCTGCATTTACTTACAAAAACGACTGGGATTTAAAAAGCAACTGGAAAATGTACTTCTATGTAAGAAACCGCTTTCATATTCATAAAACCAAATTTAATAATAAACTGGTGGCACTGTTACACTATACCTGTTTCCTTGCAGCTATGGCAGGCATTGTAATGGTTTATCAAAAAACCGATAAGATTAAAAAACTGAACTTTATTTTTTGGCCGGCTACAGATGCCTTTAGTAATAATTTTACCCAAACACCTCAAACAATTTTAACCCGGTTAAGCAGCAGCCCTATGGAATATTATAAAACTGCTTATAATAATTATATCAAATATACACGCCAGGCCATATCAGCTCTGTTTGCCCTGCCAAGGCCTACAGAAAGAACAGCAGGGATATTGTAAGCACAGCAACATTTAAGTATTTAATATTACAGCCTCTTTTTCAGGAGGCTTTTTTATTATTTTCTTTTTTTGTTCATTAATGAGCAGGAGGGCTATTACAAAAAAAGGCATACAGGGAATTTTATACCTTACCAATGTGCCAAAGTTTAAAGTAGTAGCACCTATAAACAATGCAAATAAAACAGAAAATAAAAAACAGAACATTACCATCGGATCTTTAAGGATGGTTCTAAAAAACAAGTATGGGCCTACCCTGAACAAAACATACAGGGTTAATAACATCAGGGTTTAACTTTCCAGCGAACTTAACAGGGTAGATATTTTTTTT
>JAYVGA010000557.1:0-16279 GCA_043772635.1 Chitinophagaceae bacterium | reverse complement strand
GGCAACATTTTTTACAATCATGACAAACAATTTTTTTTAAACGAGATGTAAAAATAAGTAATTTAAAATAAGTGCTGTTAATAGTGAATGCACTGCAGCCCGCAAATATTTTTTTATCATTTAATCTATTAATAAACACAACGGATAAAGTAGCTGAATATTACTGCTGAAGGGTTATGATGTTTATAGCTGCAAAAGCAATAACAGGTTTTTATTAAACAGTGCGCATATAAAACCTCGTATCCACTTCCATTACAGGAAAATTTTGCGGCAGTTGTTCTTTTGGCAAAAGAACAAATCCATTTTTTTCATAAAAACGATGCGATGCTTTTAATACTTCCGTAGTGCCCAGGTAAATGGCCTGCATGTTTTTTTCTTTTGCCCAATGTATCAGGGTATTTAAAAGCAGCAGGGCCACGCCAAATTCTTTTCCACGATAATCTTTTTGTACAAACATTTTTCTCAGGCAGCCTTCACGGTTTCCAATATCTATTAAGGCAATGCTGCCAATTAATTGTTCTTCCGTTACTGCTATCCAGAAATTACCATTGTCTTTTTTATAGAAAGCATCAATATCCAGTAAATCTTTTTGATCTTCAATGGTAATAGGCACACCAAATTCGTTTTGCTGAATGTTAAGAATAAGGCGTATCACATCATCGCCGTATTTTTTTTCAAATGCTGTTACCTGTATCATGTATTTGTTTTATGCAAATAACATGCTTATCAGTGAAATAAAAGGGCGTGATAAAATTTTAAGCAAATGCCCGCCCACACTGCAAAAGCATTAAACCGGTTTGGATTAATCAAAACGTTCCGGTCAGAGAAAGCTTTCATTTTTTTCTTTTCATGCTGTAAACCAGCATTATCAAGCGTTTAAGTAACAGCCACAGCCCTTCAAATAAACCAGTGTAAAAAAAGAACAGGCATAAAACAATTTAATCATATAAAAAACGTTTCATGCTATATAAACCACAAAGGAAATGACTGGGAGGGTATCAAGTATTGTTGAAGCAGTGAGGCGTAACGGCTGTGATGCTGTTAAAAAAGATGAAACCATCAGCCATATCGTTTACACCAATTTAATCTGGCTGGTAGCTTATCTTACTTTTATTATTTACACAACGGTAAATCTTTTTTTAATCGATATTACCGGCTGGTATACCGGATTGTGTATCTTCTTCCATTTTTGCTATATCGCAGTTTACTTACTCATCAAAAAATTTCATTTAAGTTTTGCAAAACATCTGCTGTTAATTATTACCTACTCTTGTGTGGCAGTGTACGATCACTTAAACGGCCCCCAGGTATTTACTTATTTGTTTTTATTTGCTTTTTTGCCGGCGGCACTTAATATATTTCATGTAAAAAAGAATTTGCCGGCTATTTGTGTGTATGTAGCTTTTCCGCTTATTTATATTCTAAGCAGCCAGTTTTACAGCTATGCATATTTTAATACGCCCATACTGCAGTTAAAAAATGTAGTGCTGTTTAAAGTAATTATTTTAGTGCTTGCATTTACCCTGTTTATATTATTTGCCGGCTACATGATATTAAGAAACATATATAAACAAAACAGGTTAATGCTGCAAAGCACAGGTTTGCAAACCACTTTAAATAATGCTAATGGAGCCATCTGGAGCATTGACAGTAATTTTAATTTAACGGTAACCAATCAAAATTATATAAACTCTATAGAAAAAGAATTTGGTATAAAGGGTTTAGCTCCGGGAGTAAATATTAAGCAAACAGGCCTTTGGGATAAGCTGGATAGTAATATTAAGAATCAATACCACCTGGTATTGAGAGGCCAGGAAATTTTGCAGGAAATATCTTTAAACAATAAAGAGTTTGAAATTAAGGGCGTACCGCTTTACGATAAAAAATGGAATATTGCCGGTGCCACTTTTTGCAGCAGGGATGTTACCAGCAGAAATAATACAGAAAAGATTTTACTTAAATCTAAAAAAGAAACCGAAGAAGCTTTAAAAGCAAAGGCGAAATTTTTAAACAATATGAGTCATGAAATACGGACTCCGCTAAATGGCATAATAGGTATTGCAGATATTTTAAGAGATGAAAAATATTTGCCGGGGCAGGAAGAAAATTTTTTAAATCTTAAAAATTTATCAGAACACACTTTACAACTGGTAACCAATATTCTTGATTTTGCAAAAATAGAAGCGGGCAAAGCATTTTTAGATCATAAGCGTTTTGGATTTAAACAATTAATAAAAAAGATACAATCCATCTTTGTAAACTCCACAAAATTAAAGGGTATTTATTTTAAAGTTACCATTATTGGCAACGAAGATATTTATGTAAAAGGAGATGAAACAAGGTTGAGCCAGGTATTGATAAATCTGGTAGGCAATGCTATTAAATTCACAGAAACGGGAGGGGTAGAGCTGGTAGTTTCTATAGATGAATGCAGTGACAGTAATTATGAAGTACAGTTTAGAATAAAAGATACGGGTATTGGCATTAAGCCCGAAAATTTAGCCTTAATATTTGAAGGCTTTAACCAGGCAGATGAAGATACCACCAGGAGATATGGTGGTTCAGGATTGGGGCTAAGTATATCCGAAATGATTTTGAACCTAATGAATGCCAGGTTAATGGTGGAAAGTGAAATTAACAGCGGCTCACAATTTTATTTTAATATTTTATTAGAAAAATCTTCTGTTGTAAAATCTGTAAAAGATACAGATGGAGATGGTTTGGAAAATGCTGTTTTACCAAAAATAAATATTTTGCTGGCAGAGGATAATACCATAAATCAAATGGTGGCCAATAAAATTTTAATCAGGTGGAATGCAAAAGTTACCATTGTAGAAAATGGCAGCCTTGCTTTTGAAAAATTTTTGCACAATAGTTTTGATATTATACTTATGGACCTGGATATGCCTGTAATGGATGGTTACGAAGCACTTAATTTAATACGTAATATTAACACCGATATTCCCATAATAGCTTTAACTGCTGCATCTTTTGATGATATGGAGAATTACCTTAAAAAGAAAGGCTTTAACGGAGTGGTACAAAAACCATTTGTAAAAAGCGAATTGTACAGTAAAATATTAATGCTCACAGATCATACTGTTGCAGCAAACTGATTTTTTTTTATTGTTTCTGCCATGCCATCAAATTACTTTTTGGCGCATACATCCTTGTTGTAGAATAATACATCGGTATAATTATTTCCCCCCACTATTCTGGCTCATTTTTTTTCAAGCAATCTTTTGCTTTTATAATACCAAATCGTTTGCAGGTAACTGCATAGTATTTACTCATTAATGCTGTGGAGCAATAGATTTTTTATAAATGCTGATTGATCTGTTGCGGCATTTTTAAATTTATGTATATGACTGTCTAAATACGCAATAACTGTTAGTAGAATTACGTTTATCCAGATATGTTTTATACACATGGTCATTTTTTAAAATCTTTTTTTAATTGATGGTATAATATGGCCGGTCTTAAATTCCTTAATCAATGAAAAAATTTTTACTTTTCTCCTTAACGGTTATTCTATTGTTGAGTAAAAGTTATGCTCAAATTTCCATTGCTTACCCGGTAGCAGCGCAGAGTATTACCCGCAATTTAGACAATACTTTGCTTACAGTACAGCTTGCATTTGGTTCTGCATGCAATGCCACAACTGTTACCGTAAAATTTCCGGCAGGGGTAGAATATATTCCCGGTTCCGTTATTAAAACATCGGGCAACGGAAGTGTAATTGCCATTGCAGAAAATAATATTACAGACAAAAGAAAACCAATATTTAGTTTAACTGGTATTACCGCAGCAGGCGATATTACGTTTACTTTAAAGCGTAAAGCAGATTGTGGTAATGGTGCCAGTGGTAAGGATACGATAGCGGTTAATGGCAGCTGCGGTACAGTAACAGAAGCAGGGACCAATGTAAACACCTATAATTTATTTTCTCCCGCAGTTAGTATTGCTGCACCTGCGGCTATTAGTAACAGTTATGTAAACAGTATTTACAACCGCTCGGGCAGCATAACCAATGGAGGCAATGGCTGTATTGATACACTCCGCTTTTATGCAGTATACCCCAATGCAGCAATACAATTAATAAATAATGAAATAACGATTGCAGGTATTAATATTTTGCCCTACCGGGTAAGCGGCGATACGCTTTTTTATAAAATATTTGGCCCTGCATTTTTTGGGGGCAGCAATGTGTTATGCAATGGCCGGTCTGTTTCATTTACCGAAAATATTAAAGTAAAAAAATGCAATCCGGCAAACACCATATATAATGCAGGCTGGGGTAAAAATGTAAACAGCCTCTGCCAGTCGGCCACAACCTTTAGCAGCGTAACTACAGCTAACGGAACTGCAGCCCCTGCTGCAAATATTACTACTATCCGATCCTTATCCTATTGCCGTGATGGCAGATATACCATCGCTTATTCTAATAATGGCAGCGGTGCAAATGCCGGTGCCATGTATAATGTAAAAGCTTACCTGGGCCACAATTGGGGCTATACCGAAGTGTTTCTGCCCAAAAAATATTTTAAAGTAGACATTAAAAATATATTTATAAATGCAACGGCATTACCTGCTGCAATTATAGCATCTCCATTAGTTTCCGGCGACCAGGTGTATCAACTAAATTTTACTTTATTAACAGCCGACCCTGATGGAGCTGGAGTGGGACTGGATGATTTAGATGGAGATGGGCAATTTGATGATCTGGCTCCCGGCAAAACAATTACAGTTGCTTTTGAAGAAAAATGGAATTGCGATAACAACTGCCCTGTTGCAGAATACGCTTTTACCCAGCGCACTGCGGTAAACTATAATACCATGTGCGGAGCCGCAGTAACCACACCCAATCTTATACTGAGCAATCCTTATTATAATTATTTATTAGAAACGATAAATGTAATAGCGCCGCCACAAACGCAGGGTGGTGTACCTTTTACAACACAGGTATGTATGAACGGCCAATGGAATGTTCCTGCCTTCAGACCTACAGACAGCCTTTATCTTGAAGTTACTTTTCCTCCGGGTTTTACATTGGCAGGCACAGGTAATATTAAAATTAATGGTGTAGCAATGCCTCCATCCCAATATTTATTTTCGGGTAATAAATTAACGATATATAAAAAAGGCTATGCAGAAGTAATTTGTTATTCCTACGATATGGTGTATACATGCGGTGCTGGCGGCGACGTAAATATTAATTATGCAATCAGATACGTTGGCGATAACAGTTGCAGCTGCCAGGAAAAAATAGCCTGTGTAACTAAACCGATAAATCTTAAATGTTTCCCACCCTGCCCCACTGGCATTGTAAATTATCAGCCTGTTGTAAAAAGAACATCTTTGGGCTATACAGATAAAACGCTTACCACAAAAGTAGCTCCGGCTGCCGTAACAGGTATTGCATTAAAAACTGCATTGCCAAAAGATACTGTTGTTATTACAATAAGGGGCAAACAAAATACCACATTTAATAACCTGTATTATTATTATCAATTAGAAAAGGCCAATGGCGATGATGTGCTGCAGTTTATAAGTGGCACATTTTATCACAGGGCTTTTACAACAGGTACAATTACAAGCTGTGCAATTGCAGCGCCGGTAATGAGCAGCACCGGCAGCCTTACAAAGTTTACATACAATTTTACGGGTTGCCTGCCGGGTAGTTTAATAAAAAATAATGATAGTGTGTGGGCTGATATAAAATATGCAGTTACCAAAGCAAATAACGGTAAATTATTTGGCGCTGAACTAACTACGGTACCCAATACATTAAGCTATTTGTATAATTTAAATGCCGGCAATAACCAGGTGTATTGCGATAACTGGGCTACAGATTTTTTATTATGCGGCATATATCTTTCTGAAGATTATTATGGCAGCAATAATATTACGGGTTGTGGGCAAAGTTTTTTAACTGGGGATTTCAGGCCTTATTATGAAGGTGCCAGCGATCTTTTTCCAAACGAATACAGGCCTGCAGCAGAAGTAGATTCTATAGTTGTAATTTTACCTGCAGGTTATGAATATGATAACTCAGGCACCAGTTATATGCAAACTACTTACTGGGCTACATCAATTACTTTAGGTTATTATCCCACCTTTAATATTACTCCGGAAATAAGGGGCAATAAAGTGATTTTAAAAAATCCTAAAAACGGTACCTGGAACTTATCCGATTTTTCTAAAAGCACCAACTACGATCATAACCGTTATTATATACCGGTAAGGGCTACCTGCCAAACAGCAATTGGCGAAGTACAGGGTGGTACAGAATTTTATAGTAAAAATTATTTTTATGCTGATAAGATGGGAGAAACGTATCAGCAGATTTACCCAACTGACTTTACTACGCCATTAAATTTAAATGCAATAAATAAACCTTCTATTACTGTACAAAATAATTCGGGTACGGTTGATGGCGTATCAGAACAGCATTATTGGGATGTGCAGGTAAACAATCCCGGCACCACAACAGCGCCGGCTTTGTGGGTAGCACTAGAAAAAGGAAGCAGTAATATAACTATCGATAGTGTGGTATTAAAACCATCCAACATTGCGGCCAGTCCTATATCTTACGCCACAGTAAATAAATGGTACCAGTTAAATACGCCGGGTATTGTAGGTGGTACCCAACAGCAAATTCGTATTTATTTTAAATATTTAAAATGTACTGCCGACAGTATAAAAATGCTTGCCGGTTGGAACTGCAGCGGTTATCCTACCGATCCTGCAGCTTATTCCTGCCAGGCAATATCGCAGTGGCTAAAAGTAAATCCTTTACCAAGCCAGGTGCAGTTGTCTATAATTAAACAACCCGATTTTCCTTCAGCTTCTATGTGCACAAACGATACAGTATCTGTCGTTATTAACAGTGCACAGGCAGGCGATGTAAATAACCCGGTGTTAAAAATAATTCCGCCGGCAGGTTTACTTATTGCCACGCCAATAAGAGTAGAGTACCCGCTGGGTAGTGGCTTGTGGGAAAATATTACACCGGCACTGGTGAGTGGCGAATATATTTTGAACTTAGAAAGCCATAGCGGCGTTGGTTTAAACGGTTTAAAAGGCACAGTTAAAAAACCTCTTGCTGCAGACAGGCAAATTAAAGTAGATGTGATGTATGAAACCAATTGTGGATTTACAAACGGTACCAAATTAAATTTTGTAGTAAAAGGCGACAGACCATGCGGTATACCTGCTATAGGTAATAACGATGAAATAAAAAGTAACCCCATTAATATTACCGGGGCAAATGCCGTGGGTGCAGCAGCTACAGATATCAGTATTACAAGCGCTAATTTGGAGTGTGGTGGAACCGATAAAATAAATATTTCTATAACGCCGCTTATTTCGCCTACAACAAATACCGATACAGTAAACATTAGCTTACCTGCAGGTATAACTTATATCAGTGGTTCATTTAGTGGTTGTGGCAGTTGTGCTTTATCTGCAGCAACCGGTGCAGGCGGAGCAGATATTTTAAAATTAAAATTGCCGGGTAATGCAGCTGCTAATACGCCCATTATTTTTTCAGTAGAGGTAAGTGCTGCACCAGAAGCAGAGTGCAAACAATACATTATAGACGTGCAAACTGTTCGCACCGGCGTTTTATTAAACTGTGGAAGTTTTATTTGCAGCAATGCAACACCGGTAGTATTAAGTGCAGCCAGCAATACCATTACCGTAAAAAAAGCATCCCTGCAGGTACTGGAATTTAAGCTGCTCGGTACGGGGCCTTTTTATCCGGGGCGTACTTATACCAGTAGTGTAAAAGTGCAAAATTTTGGAGCCATAAATGTACCGGCAGGTTATATTACAGAAATTTTTTGTATTGGAGAAACCAATCCCTTTGCTGCTGTTTTGTTGCCCGCTTTAAACATGGGGCAGATAGCTACAGTAACCAGCAGCATTACCATACCTGCAGATTGTATGGGTGGCTTATCGCTTATGGCAAAAATAAGGCGCAAGGCTGCACTGCCGGTTGCAAATACCCAGTGTTTGTGCGACGAAAGCTATGCTATTAATGCCATTGTTTTGCCGGTTAAATTGATAAGCTTCAAAGCAGTCTCCGCCAATAACTATAATACCATTTCCTGGAAAACAGCAAACGAAACTGCAGGCATAAATTATGAAATTCAAAGAAGCCGTGATGCTTTAATGTTTGAAACCATAAAAGAAATACCGGTATTACAGGCAGGTGGTAACGGTGAATATATTTTTAATGATAACGACATACCTCTTTCGGGTAATAAAATATTTTACCGCCTGCAAATTACTGAGGCAAACGGAAAGCTAAGTTACAGTGAGGTTGTGGCTATTTATAAAAGCGATTTTTTGAAACAGCTTACCGTTACACCCAATCCTGCAAAGTCTTCTATTCATGCACAATTTTATTCGCCTGCCAGTGAGCCGGTACGCATAATGATTTTTGATTTTGGAAATAAAAAAGTAAAGGAATGGAATACCATTGCTGTAAAAGGAATGAACTCCATTGTGCTGGATGATTTTGGTGAAATTGCAAATGGAGCGTACATTTTAAAAGTAGCAGGCAATGATATTAACCTGCATCTTAAATTGTATTTTCTAAAATAGGGTTTTAAAAAATAATTCCTTTTAAAAATAAGCTGCAAAAAAGTATATAATTTCTGCGGCCTGGAAGCTATTTAAATATAAAGCAAAATTTCCCCTTGAAATTTTATAAAGATAAATGCCGCAGATTCGCAGATTTAATCTGAAAATCTGCGGCAAAAAAATATTCAACCGCAAGTGGTAAAATTATTTTTAAAACATCCAGATAAATTTTTAACGTAAACATGGTTTACGTTTTTTTGCTTTGTAAGGGGAGAATAGTTTTAAGGCCTGGGTAAATAAAATTTTAATCTAATTATAAAAGTTTATTTTTTCCTTGAGCCTTATATATTCCTTTAAAATGGCAGGTATAAATTCAGAGAGTTCGCTTTCAAAAATTTCTATTCCTATTACAGCTATGCACACTTCATTGTTTTTTATATAAGTTTCCAGTAGTTGTAATTTAACCGACAGTTGCGGCAATCCGATACTGGAAAAAGAAGGTATAATTTTATGCAGCAGGTTTGCAGCTTCTTTAGTTTTATTTAATACCAGTAAGTTTTTTATTTCATTTATATCTGTGGGTATTTCCTGTAAAAACAGTTCAAAAATCTCTTCCAGTTCGTTAGCCATTTCTCCGTAGTAATTATTTATAAATTCCCGGTTTAGCTGTCTTGGCATAAATAAAAAAGTATAGAAGTATATAAAGCGCAAAAACGGAATTTGTGATTCCATTATTGCCATATGTAAAAGCAATATTTTTTTAAAATATTAATAACTTAACTCAAATGATTGTAGAAGCATTTATGTATAGTGCCGGTAGAAGTGATAAGGTTTATGGTAAAATTATTTTAGCACCGTAAACTAATTTTATTGGTACACAGGAGATCTTAATAAATTTAATTCGTTACGAAGCCTTGTTTTTACTTCTGCTTCGTTTATGGCAAGTTTGTGTGCAACTTCTTTAAGTGGGCAGGGTTCAAAAAGTAAATGCTTTACTAAAGGACAAATTTTATCATCATCCCTCACAATTAATTTTATTTTTTTATTTACTGTAAAAGAGGATATGCTGGTATGTGTATAATGAAGGAGAAATAAATACAGGGGTTTAGTATTCATACGTACGTCTGGAAAATTACCGGATTTTAATGAGGCGAAAATTTGAATAAGTATTTCGTCTGCATTTTTTTTATCCTCAATAACCCTTAAAATTGCACCATACATTAAAGGAGCATATTTTGTATAAAGATTTTCCCAGCCAATAATATTATTTTGCCTTACCAGGCTGATAATTTCTTCATCTGTATTTTCTTTATTATTGTTATTGAGCATTAATCAGCGTATATCAGGTTAGGTAAAAGCAAATGGGTAAGTGCTATAAGTATTTTATTAAATCTTATACGGGAAATTTCTATGCCATATTATTTTATAGTAATAATGTGTACATTATTCCTCATGGCAAATGTTTGTAAAAAAGATTAAGGAACAATTTTCCCCAAAAAGGAAAGAGTTTTACGTAGTTTAAGAGAGTTTTTACAGATTAAAGAATTGCCGGAACTGGCAGTATTACAACTGGCGTTAAAGTATAATACTACACCTGTATTTTTTAATTTTAAAAAATTCGGCAGGTTACTGCATATTAAAGTAAACCAAAAAACGATTAGTATTACACCTGTAATCTAAATGGATGTATCACTGGTTTACGGCAGCTCTCTACCCTGGGAAGCAATATATATCCTCAGCCATTGCTCTGTGCTCATATCAATAGCCAAAGCATCTGCTGCATATTTTATTCTTTCAATTTGCCTGCTGCCCATTATTGGGATGATACCTGACGGATGTTTCAGTAACCAGCTATAAATAATTTTATCAATTACATCCGTGTTTAATTCATGCGCAATTTGGGTAAGCACATTAAATATCTTTTCTCCTTTTTCGTCTTGCGGCAGCATAAGTTTTCCGCCACCCAGCGGCGACCATGCCATGGGCCTTATCTTTTTTTCTAAAAAATAATCCATATTACCATTTTCAAAATGCTCCAGGCAATAGGGAGATATTTCTACCTGGTTGGTAACAAGCGGAACATCTGTATAAGCAGCCAGCATGGCATATTGCTGCGCAGAAAAATTAGATACACCAAAAAATAATACTTTACCGCTTTGCTTTAAATGAGTAAATGCTTTGGCTACTTCTTCCGGATTAATAAAGGGAGAGGGGCGGTGCAGCAGGAGTACATCTATATAATCTGTTTTTAAATTCAGCAAAGAGTTTTCTGCAGAGGAAACAATGTGCTCATAACTGTAATCATAGGATTTAATTTTTCTTTCCGGGTATTTTACGGAAAGCAGTTTAATGCCGCACTTTGTAATAAGCTGCATATCTTTCCTAAGTTCTTTTTTAAGGCTTAGTGCTTCTCCAAAAATTTGTTCGCAACTGTAATTTCCATAAATGTCAGCGTGGTCAAAGGTAGTTACGCCCAGTTCCATTGCCTGTTGCATTAGCTGCAGTAATTGCTGGTTGCTCAGTTTCCAGTCCTGTAACCGCCACAGGCCGTGCACCAGCCGGGAAATTTGCGGGCCATTTGTAAGTGTTATCGTATTCATTTGTTCGTTTTTTTTGTGATACCACCCGAAGGTATTTCAAAATTTAAAATTTATATAATTAGATTTTTAAAAAAGGGGATAAGCTAACAGAATTTTTACAAACCTCACCAGCTTAGGGCAGATGAGTTTCTTGAAACTAAAGGATACAACAAAAATAATTTATTATGCCTCCAGTTTTCGGGAGCTGATCATTCAGAAAAATTATAAAAAAATGATTACTTACAGCACTGCAGTTTTTATTGAAAAAATAATACCAGGGCTGTCAACTTTTTAAAAGTTGACAACCCTTCTGCATACCCTGATGCATACAGGGATATACTTTAAGCTATACTGCTTATATAGCTTTTAAATACTCAAATTATATTTTCCCAATAAGGTTTTGGCGCCAGTTACAGCCTGTTTCCATCCACCTGATAAATTGAAGCTTTATAAATTTAACAGGCAATAATCTTACTTTATTTTTATGTGCTAAATAGTTAGCAATGAAAAAATATTTTTTATTCAATACCATTTTTATTGGTGCTGTTTTATGTGCACCCGCCCAGGTTTTTGAACTGGTAAAAGAAGTTCATACAGCAGGCAGTTCTTATCCATCTTCTTTTACAGCCGCAAATAATAAATTGTTTTTTATAGCAACAGATAATGTTAATTACAACAAGCTTTGGGTATCAGAAGGCACACCGGCTACCACACAATTTATAGGCCCTCCCGGAAGTGTTATTGGCAGTATTTCAAACCTGGTTTCTTACAATAATAAATTATTTTTTTCCTGCAATGATGGCATAAACGGGCAGGAGCTATGGGTAAGTGATGGTACCGTTGCCGGCACCCAGATGTTTAAAGATATTTACCCCGGAGCCAGTGGTTCTTATCCACAATATTTTACCGTGGCAAATAACAAACTTTTTTTTATGGGTAGCAGTCCTCTTGGAGAAAGACGGCTCTATGTATCTGATGGAACACCTGGCGGTACTTTTGTTGTAAAAAATAATTATGTAGATATTTTAAACGGCCAATCTACTTTTCCGGTGATGAATAATACTGTTTATTTTAGAAGCGATAACGGTACAGGAGCAGGCTATGGTTTTTGGAAAAGCGATGGAACTTTTGCGGGCACTGTGTTGGTAAAGCCTGATATTATTCCCGGTAGTATGGGCGCTAATTATGCGGTGCTAAACAACAAACTTTATTTTAGCGGCTTTGATTATACTAACGGAAGTGAGTTGTGGGTTACTGATGGAACAGAACCGGGAACATATATGGTAAAAAATTTAAGAGCAGATGGAGTTGGAATATTATACAGCGGTGCACCACAATCCTTAACGGTATACAACAGTAAAATTTATTTTGCCGCAAGCGACGATACACATGGCCACGAATTATTTGTAACAAACGGAACGGCTGCCGGCACACAACTGGTAAAAGATATTTTGCCCGGAGATTTTTCAAGCCTTCCTGTAGAAATTACTGTTTATAACGGACTGTTATATATTGTCTGTATTCAGCTAAATGAATTATGGAGGAGCGACGGTACAGATGCAGGCACACAAAAAGTAAAAGCTATTCTTCCGTATGCAAGGTTTGCAGCAGTATGGAATGGAAAAATGTATATGATTTCCGGCTCAGATCCTGCCGTGTGGGAAAGTGATGGAACTGTTGCAGGTACAAAGTCTGCAGTAGTTAGCAACACCAATAACCCTATTAATTTTTATGGTGCCGATCTTACTTTTACAGCCTACAATAGCGGTATGTATTTTTCAGGTTTTTCTCCTTCCATTACTTCAGGGTACGAGCCATCCAGGCTCACTGGTGCAGCGGTAGTAATTACATTTACTTTTAGCGGCACCGGCAACTGGAGCAACCCTGCTAACTGGAGTGGTGGGCTTGTGCCGCCTGCTACACTTCCTTCCGGCAGCCATATTGTTATAACAGGCCAATGTATTTTAGATGTTACACAAAATGTTCAGGCCGGTGCCTCTGTTACTGTTGCTACAGGAGGTAGCCTGTTAATACTGGGTTCGCTTACTACATTTTAATTGGAGAATTATCCGTCTTACAATTTTGCTCTTTGGTACTGCACGGGCCATGTTATATCTGTACCCAATTCTTTTGCAGCATGCAAAGGAAAATAAGGATCACGCAAAAACTGGCGTGCCATTATTACCAGGTCTGCCTGGCCGTTTTGTATAATTTGTTCCGCTTCTGCGGTAGTAGTAATCATGCCCACTGCACCGGTGAGTATACCCGTTTGTTCTTTTATTTTTTGTGCAAAAGATAATTGATATAAAGGGCCAGTAACAATTTTTTGTTCTGCACTGTTTCCTCCGCTGCTGCAATCTACCAAATCTACCGTTGCTGTTTTTAAGAGCTGCACCAGGGCCACAGAGTCTTCAATGGTCCATCCGCCCGGCACCCAATCGGTAGCAGAAATGCGTACAAACAATGGCAGATTATATCCCATTACTTTTCTTGTGGCCTGCACTATCTCCAGTAAAAAACGAACCCTGTTTGTAAAGCTGCCACCATATTCATCTGTTCTTTTATTACTCAGCGGCGATAAAAATTCATTTATTAAATATCCATGTGCTGCATGCAGTTCTATTACTTTAAAGCCTGCATCCAGTGCCCGCTGCGCAGCTTTTGCAAAATCGTTTATGCATTGCCGTATATCTGCAATACTCATGGCTGTGGGTACCGGTTCTGCTGCGGCATAAGCTATGGCACTGGGTGCTATGGTTTGCCAGGCGCCCTCTTGTGCAGTTAATGCTTTATTGCCATGCCAGGGCGTATTGTGGCTTGCCTTGCGGCCTGCATGCGCCAGTTGAATACCGGCAACACTTCCCTGCATTGTTATAAAACTGCTGATACGTTTTAAAAATTCAATGTGTTCATCTTTCCATATGCCCAGGTCGCCGGGAGATATTCTTCCTTGTGCTGTTACTGCTGTGGCTTCTGCTATTACCAGCCCTGCTCCACCTACAGCCCTGCTGCCCAGGTGCACCAGGTGCCAGTCGTTTGCAAAACCATCTGTGGCAGAGTACTGGCACATGGGCGAAACTGCTATCCTGTTTTTAAAAGTTATATTTTTTATGGTGAGTGGAGTAAAAAGAGAAGACATATCAGGTGAAGTTTAAGTTTTTATTTTTTGTAAAATTAAATAAGTTGTTGTTATAAAAACATCCGGGAAGGAAACGGGCGAATTTCAAATTAGCTAGGCAGCGTGGCTGTAAAAAAGTCAACATACATTTTATTTTTTTTAAACCAGGAAAAATTATAAGCAGATGCTGCAATATTAAAGTAAGTGTTTTGCTCCTGCGGAGCATCCTGTTTGTAGCTTCAAAATAATTAAAGTATCCGGCTCCGGCGGAGCCACCTTGGTTAGAAGTTACCAAACTATAGAGGTACACGACTCTATCAGAATCATGGTTACTATCAAGAAAACGGTGTATATATAATTGTCGCTTACAAAAGGGTTGTCAACCTTTTGAAAAAATACTGTAACACGTTACATTGTTTAAAAGGTTGACAACCCTCTGAAAAATGATTGGAGTGGGTTAAAACTTTCTGGCATCAAGTACAAATTTTTTACTTCGCATGCGGCTTTAGTTTTCTTGCTTTATGTTTTATAGCATCTATCTGAGCCATAGTTAATGGCTTTAAATCCTTTGCCGGGTTTGCTATTTTAGGAATACCCTTTTTTAAAATAATTGTTGCATTAATTTGTGCTAAGATTGATTGTTGTTCCTGCATATCAAGTTTCTCCAGCCTTGCTGCAATTTTTACAATATTTTTTTTTGAAGTCAAAGTATAAGTCATATTAAAATCTTTTAAACAAATTTAGGGATTTAAACAATTGGATTAATAATGCATTATTTCCATCGAAAAATTGTTTCACTCCAGAGCCAATTTTTTTTTTTAGGTATAAAATTATTAACTCCCCAAAAAAATACCGCTTGCATTTTTAAAAGCTGTAAACTATTTTGTATCTCATAAAATTTTTTTATATGGAAAGACCAGTTATTAATATTTCTGATTTTATTGCTAAAACAGGAGCCGATAATATTGTAGCAGCTATTAAGCAGCAGCTGCTGCAACCGGATGGAAATTTACCGCCGGTATCGGATTTGATAAAAACAGAAACAGACGAAAGCGGCGGGCAACGAACCTATGAGTATGTAAATTATGTGCAGGAGGGTGGTGGTGTATTGGGTGTAGCATTACTGGGTTATACTTATGTAATGGAAAAATTAGGCATCCGGTTTTATAAACTTGCAGGTACCAGTGCAGGAGCTATTAATACCATGCTTACGGCAGCGATAGATACTGCAAAATACAAAGACCTTGCTGTAAAAAATGATAAAGAACCCCTACTTAAAAGCGAAGCGGTATTGTATGAACTCATCAATAAAGATTTGTTTGAACTGGTAGATGGTGCACCCTTTGCCAGGAAAGTAATCAAGAAATTTTTGCAGAAAAAAGATTACATCGGCCATGTTATTGATGGTCTTATTTTATTTATTAAAATATTTTTAGGAGCCAATGCATTGCTGGCAATAGGGAGTATAGTAAATGTATTTACGGTAACATTTGCTTTTTGGTGGTGGATAGCGGCAATACTTGGGGTGGCGGTATGCATCTGCATTATTGCCATTATTTTTATTTACCTGCAGTCTAAAAAATATTTACGCATGTTTGTGCGCAGTAAATATGGTATTTGCACCGGCAATAATTTTCATGACTGGGTTACCGATATTTTAAAATTTAATGCAGTTAGTTCTACCGCAGCATTAGAAGAATTAATGCGCAATTACCAGCAGGGCGTGCATTTGCGGCCGGGGCGGGAGGCAGAGAATATTGAGAATGACAAACAGCCTGTAGCCGGCCCCGACATTATTTTAATTGCCAGCGATATTACCAATCAGCGTAAAGTAGAATTTCCGGCAATGGCAAAATATTACTGGGACGATGTGGCTGCGGCCAACCCTGCCGATTTTGTAAGGGCATCAATGGCCATTCCTATTTTTTTTGAACCCTTTATCAGGAAGGTTATACATGCCCCGCAAACCAGCGAAGAGAAAATGATTCTTCAG
>JAYVGA010000556.1:0-8381 GCA_043772635.1 Chitinophagaceae bacterium | reverse complement strand
TGAATTTCCTTCAAATTTGAGGAACAAGCTTAACTATAATGGAGAATCATCAATTTTAGATATGGAAGATTCAGTTTCCTATATAGACATACAACAAATAAATGCCAATTTTATTAAAGGTCTATTCAATATTGACACAAATATTACTATAAAAAATCAGATTGACAGCATTGGCTATCTTTCCTCATTTCTTTTTAAATTTAATGCTGCCCTTTATAAGGAGTACCTTGACAGAAGTGAATTCGGTAAAGATTTCAATAAAGAAAGACAAGCCTATTTGACAACTAATAAAATTGCAGTATAAAAAACTATTTGAACAACTAATACTTCGCCGGGCCTGCAAGGCCAAAGATGAAGCCTTAGTTGTACAGCACGCCCCACAGTATTACGTGGGAACCAGCGATGCAAAAGTAGTTTTCTACTCTATTGAAAAAGGGTGCCGCAAAATGATGGTGCTAGTGTAGGGGATACATAAAACTTAAATATTCCATTGATGTAATAAAAATCAAAAAAGTATAACACTATAATTTTTGATTGCCGATGTAATTTATTTGAGGTAAGTTGCGGATAAGAGTATCAATGCTAAAGTTGTGCACCATTAACCGAAACTTTATTATTATGGAAGAGATGGAAAAGGATTGGAAATTAAATTTGACTACCCCGTACAAACATTATACAGTTATTGCTGATGGAGAAGTTGGTGAATTATCCGGAGGATTTGAATGTACGAAAGGAAATGCATTCATGGGTATAAAAATCTGGGCTGAATCTTTTGAGCAATGCGCAGATGTATACCAAACCATAGGAAAACAAATTGGTTTTAAAGTAATAGGCGATTTACAAATCTACATATCTGAACCTATACAACCACCAGGAGAAAATCCTTTTGGTTACGACATCACATTTACACCATTTTCAGACGAAAATTAAAAGGTTTGAAGTAAAAAGGAGATTGCGTAACCATTTTTTTACACATCAAATTTTATATCTTGTTAGACACAATTGGCGAAATATTATGGTTTGCAATGTTCTTTACACCGGTCTTGACAATTCCTTTAGTTTGGAGACAAAGTAAAGAAAAGAAAATTTATAAAATACTTTTAGGACTTGGATTGGCATTAATAATTTCAATTGTATTTTTCATTATTAGATGGACAATTTTATTACGAAACGGACTTGGACCAACTTAGTCATGAAAGGGCAGCAGTATTAACCGGTGTAGCAAAAGTATTTTTAGCGCTAAAAAAGGGTGCCACAAAATGATGGGGTTGGTGGCGGATACATAAAACTTAAATATCCCATTGATATAATGAACAATCAAAAAAGTATAACACTATAATTTTTGATAGCCCATGTAATTTTTTTGAGCTAAGTTGCGGATAAGAAAATCGATGCAAATGTTATGTGCTTTTTTAGAGAAACACCCTACAAGTAATAATGAAACTATTCGACAAAATATTTAATTTGAACAAGACACCTGAACCAGCGGACTTGACAACAATTACAAGAATAGAAGTTCTTGAAGGGTTTTCTATTCCAGGAATTATACACAATATGCAATATCACTATACAGACCTCCAGGTGTATAGTGACGGGTTGATTTCCTGTTGGGAAATGGTTGACCTACCGATGTTTAAAGACAAATTAAATAAAGGTTGGGTTGTTACTTCCATTCCAAACGGAGAAGCACTTTCAATTTTCAATTTAGGACATTGGTATATTGAACAAGGAGAATGGCAACATACCAAAGAAACATTGTATGACTATGTTTATTCGTTGGTAAAACGGCTAAATCCAACTGTGGAGAATCTTCATCATTACAATGGCAATAATTCAAAAATGGTTGGCAATACTAATGTTGCAAAACATCTTATTCCTGACCCTAAGCCATATTACTTTGACGATCCAAATTCATTCTTTCCCAAAAAAATAAACGGAGAGAGGTTTCATATTTTTTTTAGAAATGATGACAGCAAAACGTATTTAGCTGAATTGTCAATATACAAAAGTGGACACATTGAAATAACAAATATACCAGCCAAAAGAGTTTTCAAATTTGAACAATTAGATGAATTAACAAATAACGGACAAATCACTGCAGACTTGAAAATTGGTGAGACGGTTATGATTTTAGGCTTAGGCTCTTTCAAAATTAAATCAGGCAGTGGCGTTGAGATTAAATTTAAACTCAATGAGCTTAAAGACAAACTCAATGAATTAAACGGCAGAGAAAATAGCATTACAAAGTGTTCAAGAATTTTCGAAGAATATAAAAAGCGGCCAACTAATAAACTTAAAGAAGAACTTAAAGAGGCTTATGAAGCAGTTCCCGAGCATCAAAGAATTTTTGTTGGAACAATGGACACAAAAGATTATGAAGTTCGTCAAGTTATTTATGGAAGCATAGTAAAGAAGGAATGGGAAGAATACTATGGGTTTGAGTATCCTTATGACGATATGCCTAAACCTATCGACGAATAAAAACAGCACATAGGATAATAAAGAATAAGAAAGTTGCCCCCCATTAGTAAATTAGCTTATTATCCAATTAGCTAACTTTTCTTCAATACTTCTCCATCATATCCATTGCACATTCTTCCACATCTTCTTTTCGGGAGGCGTATTTAATTTTTGCAGTTCCAAAAAGCAAAATCATTAAGGCAATAAATGCACAGGCGGCCATAATGCTGGTAAGTGGCAGGGCAGACTTTGCATTGGATAGCCCTACCATTGCTGCTGCCAGCGCTCCAAAACCCATTTGCATGGCACCCATTAAGGCCGAGGCACTGCCGGCATTTTTTGTAAACGGAGCCATAGATAAAGCAGAGGAATTGGGAAAACTAAAACCCTGGCAACTGAGAAACACCGATATAAAAAAAATGGTACTGTATAAATTTAACCAGTGCAGGGCAGTGCCGGCAAACAGCAGTAACCCGGTAAGGGTTTGCAGGCTCAGGGTAACCAGAATTATCTGTTCGCTGGTATATTTTTTCAGCAACCGGTTGTTTAACTGGCTGCAGGCAATAAGCCCTGCTGCTATGATGGCAAATATATAACCATACTGTTTTTCTGTGGTGCCAAACAACTGCATAAATACATAAGGCGAGCCGGACAGGTAAGCAAATAAACCTGCGGCAGATATGCCACCCGTTAAAGCATAGGTATAAAACTGCGGTACTTTTATAACCTGGTAAAAATTACGGAGAATAGGTTTTGCATTTAAAGAATAACTGCTGTCGGGCTGTTTACTTTCGGGCAATAAAAAAATTACGGATAATAAAATGAGCAGGCCTATAATTGCGAGCACAACAAATACAGCCTGCCATCCAAAACCTGCAATTAAATAACCGCCTGTTGTGGGTGCAATAATGGGCGATACGCCCAGTATTAAAATCATTAAAGAAAATATTTTTGCATTTTCGTGCAGTGGAAAAACATCACGTATTATTGCCCGTGGTGCCACCATACCCACACACCCGCCTAATGCCTGCAGAAATCTAAAAACAATTAGTATTTGTATGCTGCCGGAAAATACACAACCTACAGAAGCAATTATGTAAATAATCAATCCGATTATTAAAGGATTTTTTCTTCCATACCTGTCAAGCAGCGGGCCACAAACTAACTGGCCCACACAAACGCCGATAAAAAAACTTGCCAGGGAATAAGAAATCATATCTACAGATGTATTTAAATTTTTTGCCATGGCAGGAAAACCGGGCAAATACATATCTATAGAAAAAGGACCAATAGCCGAGAGTAAACCTAATATTAAAATAAGAATAGTTCTTTTTTTTACATGCATCAGAATAATAAAATTTAAAAAATAAAAGTTGAAGGCAGCAATCTAAAATAATCAATAATAAAAGTACCTGTAAATTATTAAATCCTTTCATTTGTGTATTTGCCCATTGCCTATTGCCCATTGCCAACTGCAAACTGCAAACTGCCAACTGCAAACTGCCCATCACCCAATTATCTTCCCATCTTTCATATGCACAATCCTGTCGCTCATTTGCGCCAGCTCTTCGTTATGCGTTACAATTAAAAAACTTTGCTGGTACTTATCCCGCAGCTCTATAAAAAGTTTATGCAGCTCACGGCCATTCTCACTGTCAAGGTTACCCGTAGGTTCATCTGCCATAACAATATCCGGATTGTTAATTAAAGCCCTGGCAACGGCCACTCTCTGCTGCTCACCACCACTAAGCTGGTGTGGTTTGTTTTGCAGCCGCTCCCCCAGCCCCAAACTTTTTAATAATTCTGTGGCTTTATCCTGGGTTTCTTTTTTCTTTGCTCCGGCAATCCATCCGGGTATGCATACATTTTCCAGGGCAGTAAACTCCGGCAGCAAATGATGAAACTGAAAAATAAAACCAATATGAGTATTGCGGAATTTTGCCAGGGCTTTGCCGCTTAGTTTATCTATGCGTTGATTGTTTAAGATCACCTGGCCATTATCGGCACTGTCTAATGTGCCCAAAATATGCAGTAAGGTACTTTTGCCCGCTCCGGAAGAACCCACTATACTCACAATTTCTCCTTTGCCTATACTTATATCTACTCCTTTTAATACATGTAGTTTTCCGTAAAACTTTTCAATATTTTTTGCTGTTAACATCTGCCGAAAATAAATCATTTACAGTTACTTTAAAAATGGCCGGGTTATTGGCTGCATATTTGCCGCTTTAACGGCGGTGATAAGTGCCTAAAAGCACTAAGCCATTATTGGGCTGGTGCTGCTTAAAAAAAAACACTTTTGGTTATTTCGTACTAACATCTACATTTGCAAAAAAATAAACCTATTAACGATGTTTTGGACACTAGAACTGGCCTCCCATTTAGAAGACGCACCCTGGCCTGCAACAAAAGACGAATTGATTGATTACAGCATACGCAGTGGCGCTCCGATTGAAGTAATAGAAAACCTGCAGGAGCTGGAAGATGAAGGCGATCTTTACGAAGGACTGGATGATATATGGCCCGACTATCCCAGCCAGGAAGATTTTTTCTTTAATGAAGATGAGTATTAAAAGCCCCCTCCGCCCCCTGAAGGGGGAACCGGGGACTTAATTATTTAAAGTTTGTTTCTTATTTCAAAATAAAAATTACGAAGCCCTCTAATAATAGAGGGCTTCGTAATTTTTATAAACTTGTCAGTTCCCCCTTTAGGGGGCGGAGGGGGTTTCCATCCGCTCTATCACCGCCTGCGTAACCCCGGTAAAAGAAAAACCTCCATCATGAAATAAATTTTGCATGGTTACCATACGGGTAAGATCGCTAAACATCATCACAATATAATTGGCACAATCCAGCGCACTTGCATTACCCAGCGGGCTCATTTTTTCTGCATAATTTATAAAGCCATCAAAACCTTTTACCCCGCTGCCGGCCGTAGTTTTGGTAGGGCTTTGAGAAATGGTATTTACCCTTACATGTTTTTTTACGCCATAATGATATCCAAAACTGCGGGCCACACTTTCTAAAAGCGATTTTGCATCGGCCATTTCGTTATAATCCGGAAAAACTCTTTGCGCAGCAATATAAGTAAGTGCCACTACGCTGCCCCAATCGTTAATAGCATCTTTTTTCATACAGGTGGCCAGCACCCGGTGCAGGCTCATAGAAGAAATGCCCAGCGTTTTTTCGTTAAAGCCGTAATCAATTTCGGTATAGTGTTTTCCTTTGCGCACATTTAAACTCATGCCTATAGAGTGAAGCACAAAATCAAAACCGCCACCAAAATGTTCCATTGCTTTTGTAACCAGGTTATCTACATCCTCTCCATTGCTCACATCGCAGGGTATAACGGGAGCGCCTACCTGTTCTGCCAGTTTATTTATTTCGCCCATGCGCATGGCCACGGGTGCATTGGTTAACACTATCTGGGCGCCTTCTTCGTGGCAGCGCAGTGCTGTAATCCACGCTATAGATTTTTCGTCAAGAGCGCCAAAAATGATCCCTTTTTTTCCTTTCAGTAAGTTATTGCTCATATGCTTGTTTGTTAATGTTGATTGCTTTATCCCGTAAAAGTAATTTTTTAGGGTTGAAATAAAAAACCGGAGAATTTAATGATAAGCAGGTTTACAAAAAACGAGAGTATAAATATGCCTATAAAATGCGCCAGTAAAAATAAAAACAAATGATTTAAAGAATGTTTTGGGTTGATAAATTTTTTAATGAGTTTATGCATGGCATACCCTAATACCATTAAAAGAACCAGCACCAGTAAAAGCTTTATTTTATTCAAAGGATTTTTTTTATGTTGAAAGATAAGGGCGGAGGGCAAAAGGCAATAGGCAATTGGCAATGTGCAACAGGCAGTTGGGCAGTTAGTTAGTTACCAGTTAGCCGCAAACAAAATAGATTCTTCCATTTGCCGATTTATCATTTGCCTGTTGCCTATTGCATCTTTGCCTATTGCACATTGCCTATTCACAATTGTCTATCAGTTCCCCACCATCTCCCTTGCATTTTCCAGGGCCGCTGCCGTAGGTTTTTCTCCACTAAGCATTTGGGCAATGGTAGTAATTCTTTCATCGTTATTAAGCAGGCGGATAGATGTGGCAATTTTATCGTTTACTATTTGCTTGTACACAAAATAATGAGCAGATGCTTTAGCTGCTATTTGCGGCTGATGCGTAATGGCAATTAACTGGTGTGCCGCAGAAAGATCTTTCATTATAATGCCTACCTGCCTGGCAGCTTCTCCGCTTATGCCCGTATCAATTTCATCAAATATTAGAGTAGGTAACTGCAGCTTTTTTGCCACCAGCGATTTTACACTCAGCATCAGCCGGCTCAGCTCGCCACCGCTGGCTACTTTATACAGTGGTTCAAAGCGGTTGCTTTTGTTGGCATCAAATAAAAAATCTATTGCATCGCTGCCGGTGGCGCTAAGAGGTGATGGCTCAATGGTTACTTTTAACCGGGCATTGGGCATGCCTACCTGCGCCAGTAATTTGTTTACTTTTTCGGTAAATGGTTTTGCATGTGCAGTTCTGTTGGCAGATATTTTTTTTGCAATGATAACAGATTCGTCGTACAGCAATGCTGTTTGCTTTGTAAGTTTATCTATGGCAGAAGATAAGTTAAGTACCTCATCCAGTTTTTGTTGAAGCGTATTTTTAATATCCAGCAATTGGGCTGTTTCTTTTACGTTATGTTTTTTAAGAAGTTTATATCCTGCAGCTATCCTGTCGTTTACGGTTTCAATGCGTTGCGCATCATAAGAAATGGCAGCATCTATATGTTCAAGCTCGTCTGCTATATCCTGCAATTCTATGAGGCTGCTGTTCATTCTCTGGTGCAGGCTGTTTATTTGCGGATGCCAGGATTGCAAAGCATTTATTTTGTGTTGCAATATTTTTAATTGCTGCACAATGGGCTGCTCACTGTCTTTCATTTCAAAATAAATACTGCTCAGTTGCTGTTTAATATTTTCAGCATTACTCAGCAGTTTTAATTCTGCATCCAGGTCTTCCAGTTCATTTTCCTTTAGGGAAAGTTCTTCCAGCTCATCATACAAAAAACGGTTATAATCCAGTTCTTTATTGGCATTGGTTTGCTGCAGCTGCAAAACTTCCAGTTGTTTTTTTGTGCCTGCATATTCTATATACTTTTCTTTTAGTTGTTTTAGCAATGGGCCATTATCTGCCAGGGCATCCATTACATCCCGCTGAAAATTTTCGTTGCCCAGCTCCAGGGTATCAAACTGCTGGTGAAGATCTACAAGCAGTACAGCCAATTCTTTTAACTGGGAAAGATTTGCGGGGCTGTCGTTTATAAAACTCCGGGATTTGCCGTTGGCAGCTATCTCTCTTCTCAGCAAAATTTCTTCATCTGCATCCAGGTCATTTTTTTCGAAAAATGCTTTTACGGCAATGTTATCTTTAATAGCAAAATATCCTTCTACAATACATTTTTTCTGCTTATCATGCAATACAGCGCTATCTGCCCTTTGGCCCAGTATAAGGTTTAATGCACCCATGAGGATACTTTTACCTGCACCCGTTTCGCCGGTAATGATATTTAAATTTTTAGAAAATTCAATAACGAGATTTTCTATAATGGCGTAGTTCTGTATATGAAGTTTTTGCAGCATAATTACGGAAGCAAATTAGAGAAAAGAAATTGATAATGGATAAGGGATGATTTTTAAATTTATAATTTTTTCTAATTGCAGTTTAAACTATTAAACATCATATTTATTCCGTAAGAAAAATGCTGTTTAATAAAAAATGCCTGAGCATCTGACTGCCAGGCATTATCATTTATTTTAATTATCAATTATCATTCAATGCCGTTTACTTAAGAACAAATGTTCAATAATCAATTTTCAATGCTCAATTTTCAATTATAAAAGGCAGGTGCATTTTCAT
>JAYVGA010000555.1:0-13471 GCA_043772635.1 Chitinophagaceae bacterium | reverse complement strand
TAAACTAAGTGTGTTAAATGATAATTGTAATTGCTGCATTATTTTATAGCCGCAATTTATTTCAAAAAGCTGTCTATCTCATTATAAAACCATTGCGGCACATCGTACATAATAAAATGTTTACTGTCTGCCACATGAATAACAGCTGTTGGTAAATTTTTAAATTGCAGCCCTATCAATTCATAACTTTTCTCTTTTCTAAAATATATACTGCCCAATACCAACACCGGCGATTTTATTTTTGCAATATCCTTTCTCAGGTCAGTGGTCATCATTTCTACCAATGCAAAACCCATCGCACGCTTGTTGCTGTTATATTGCCAGGTAGCTATTTGCCTTGCTCTTGCAATATCTGCAATTTGCCCTGCCAGCGATTTAGCGGTTCTTTCAATAAAACGGGTATCTGATAAGTTTTCAAAATTTTTTATTACAGCCGCTGTGTTATAGTCCGGATTTTTCTTCAGAGAATCTGCATTGGCGTTGGCATCATTTAATGCAGCATAAAAAGGCATACCATCAACACAAATAAGTTTGCCAAATAATTGTGGGGCGGTACTGCTTACCCACAAACCCATAAAGGAACCAAGACTGTGGCCAATCAATATTGGTTTGGTAAGCTGATGTTGTTTTACATATCGTATAATTTCATCTCTTACAGTTTTTAAAATGGGCGAATCAATGGCGGGTACCCCGGCAAAACCAGCAAGGGTAAGCACATGGCATTGGTAGCGGTCTTTTAAATGATCTACTGTTTCTTTCCATACGTCGCCACTGCAGCTAAAACCGGGTATTAAAATTATGGGTTGCCCTTTGCCGGTAACGGCTACTGCAAAAGCCTTTGTTTGTTGGGCGGTTGTATTATAAGTGGCAATACTTAGCATTACTATCAATAATAACTTTGTCATCTTTTTTAATTTTAATTTTTAAGTATACGTACCAGGCCTTTCCGTTGTTTACATTCTTTTGATGCAGGGAGTACAAAATTATTACAGTAAATAAAAAATATTTTCATAAATAAGAAGCTGTTTGAGTTATTTATTTTGAGTACCAGCGATATATTTTCATGGCATCATCGTTGTGTCACAATCCTTTCATCGGCATACATAATAGCAACATTTTAGACCAGGTAATGAATTACAAATAAATAACTCAAACAGCTTCTAAAACGGGCCGATGGATAATTGTAAAAGCAAATGGCCAATGCAAGTGAAACAAATCACTATGCATTGGCCATTATTTATGCAAATAAAATTACAGGCTGATGTCTATGCCTGCACTGGTATACAAATTAATTTTATTGGGCAAAAATTCCAGGTAGCGGTTATTTATTTGGTTTATATTATTCTGGTAAGCTGCTCCAATACTACAGTTTAGCCTTGTTCTGTAACTGATAAAATAACTAAGCAGACCACTAAGATTTGCTGTACTAAAAAAATCAGTTTTATCATTAATGTTTTGGTAGCCACCCTGCGATTGCAATTTAAAATTTACAATTGTCCTGGTATTGGGGTAAACAGCATGTTCAAAAAATACATCTAAAGCGGCCTGTTTAATATCGGGCTTGTATTTTATTTCGCTTGTTACAATGCCGGAAGTATAAAGCCTGTCCACAAAATCTGCGTTGGTTTGGGAGAGTTTTACAGAGGCACCATAATTATTTTGGTGTTTAAGATTGTGAGGTACAAATCTGCGAAACCCTGTAGAAAGTAAAAGTGATTTAACATCAGACCGGCTTTGAGATTTATCAATATTATTGTTTTGCCTGGTATCATTTTTATTATTTGATAGGGAAGGGGAAAAGCGGATAAATGTTTCTGTTCCGCTTAAGCGGGGCGTGTTAAATGCAAAAAATAAAATATCATTAAGATTGCTGAAATAGTTGATGTCTGTTTTAGCAACCAGGCCCTGTTTCTGTAAATAATTATCTACCGTGGCAAGAATAAATTGTGTTCTTTTCCTGCTGTCCAGCACACGGGTATTATTGGCTTTAGTTATGGTACGGCCAAGTTCATCCAGTTCAGCTGTATTTAAAACACGGGCCAGGCTATTGGATATTTCTAAAGCCTTATTTAACCATAAAGCATTTTGCATATCGGTAATATTTTCCAGCCTGCCTGTTCCCACGCCGGTATTAATGGTTATTGTATACTGCCCCTGGTTGTTTTTTGCAATAGCGGGGTAAGTACTAATATCATTTTTGTTTGTATAGATGCCTGCGCCGGCATCTGCACCCAGTTCTATAAATTTATTTTTAGAAAACCATTTATTTAATACACTCACATTAGAACCTGCAGAAAATCCACTGCCTTTATTTACGCTGCTGCTATTGCTCGATTTGCCAGCACTGAAGCTGGAACTCAGACCTGCTGATGCAGTCAGCAAAACCCTGTCGGTACTTTTAGTAGTATAATAGTTAATACCAAAACCCCCGGCGGCATTGGTATTTTTATTGGTGCCCGAAATAAGATCTGCTTTCTCAAATTGGCTTGCTCCGCCAATATTAAAATTAACTGCCCGGTAAATACTATTCCTGAATTTAAAATGTTTTAGTAAAGAATCCTGCTGGCTAAAGGCGGGGAAAAAAAATGCAGATAGCATTGGAATAAGTAAAGCTTTTCTCATATAGGTTAGTTTTGTTTTGCCGAAAGTAAGCGGGTTATTTTAATGCAGGTGTTAAAACATTTTTAGTTTTGTGTTAATAAAAATTGAAATATTTTTTGTTTGGCAGATTAATAATGCGGAGAAATATTAGCGAAGTAAAACAACATTGAAAAGATGAAACCGGGGAAATTTATGAAGGGGAAGATGTGTGCGGTGAAATATTTTTATCTAACCCTTATATTATTTGCAGATATTCTTTACAGCAAAGTATAAAAATAAGGTCGAACAATTTATTTTCTAATGCAGGCAAAATAACTATTTTTTCCATGCTTTATTTATTCTGCTGTGTATTTTTTTTCTAAAATCTTCAAGCGTTATTCCTCCCTCACACTCCTGCTTAAATGTTGTTTTTTCAATTACACCCAATTCGTAAAGCATCGGCGTAATTACCTCTCGGTGTTTTTGAACGTTAATGGTTACAGGGTTATTTCACCCTTTATATTTTTTTTTGTGGCTATCCCTGCAATACGTGGCATTATACAAATTTTAGTTATCGCAATTTACAATATTTAATTTATCCAGCTGTTTACATTATTCCTTTGGGTAGAGAAAGGTTGTCAACTTCTGAATTAATACTGCAAAATGTTAGATTGGAGTAAAAAGCTGACAACTCTTTTCAACAATTTTAAATGCGCCCATTCCCTTTTGGCATCTCCTCCATTTTAAACTATTTTTACCTCTAATAAAATAAATTGATGCTCACAACTACAGATGGTATAAAAGAATTTTTTTCTTCTTTTTCAAAAGCAGAAATTATTAATATAGATAAACTGCCCCAGGCCGGCAGCGACAGGCATTATTTTCGCATTTACACTCCCGGTAAAAATTTTATTGCTACTTATGGCAGCAATATTAAAGAAAACGAAACCTTCATTTATTTTTCTGAACAGTTTGCAAAAAAACAACTGGCCACGGCGCATGTATTGTATGTTACAGAAGATAAATGCTGTTATATACAGGAAGACTTTGGCAATACCTGCCTGCTGGATAAGCTGGAAGAACAGGGCTTTACCACAGCAGTGTATGAGCTCTATAAGGAAAGCCTTGCACAACTGGCCATGCTGCAGGTAAAGGGTCACCCATTAATAGATTATACAAAATGCCTTACCAATGCTGTTTTTGGCAGGCAGGCTATCATGGCAGATCTGCTGTATTTTAAATATTATTTCCTGGATGCATTGGCCCGGCCTTACGACAAACAAAAACTGATAGATGATTTTGAAGCACTGAGCAATTATCTTTCTCATACCGAGTACAAATTTTTTATGTTCCGTGATTTTCAAAGCAGGAACATTATGATTACCCCTGCTGCAGGAGAGGGCATGGCCGGAGCTGTTCATTTTATAGATTACCAGGGAGGCATGAACGGTGCACCACAATATGATGTAGCCTCTTTGCTGTGGCAGGCCAAAGCCAATTTGCCCGACGACTGGAAGCATCATTTGCTGGAAGATTATATGAATGCTTTTGAAAAAGTAATTGAACAACCCATAGACCGGGATGTTTTTCGCAGCCAGTACAATGGATATGTACTGATAAGGTTACTGCAGGTATTGGGTGCTTATGGGTTTCGTGGTTTGTTTGAACGGAAGGCTCATTTTTTAACCAGCATACCTTTAGCATTACAAAATTTAAAATGGTTTATCAATAATCAAAGTCTTGGTATTGCGGTGCCCGAATTTAAAAAAGTGCTGGACTTGTGTATTAGTGATGTAGTGATAGAACAGTTTACACCACTGCAGGCTACAGAACAAACAGCACTGATTGTTACTATAAACAGTTTTTCCTTTATAAAAAACGGTTACCCAAAAGATGAAACAAAAAACGGAGGTGGTTTTGTTTTTGATATGCGGGGAATTTTAAACCCCGGCAGGTTTGATGAGTATAAATATTTATCGGGGCTGGATAAACCGGTAAAAGATTTTTTAGAGCAGCAAACCAAAATGCCGGATTTTTTAAATGCCGCATACACAATGGTTGATATTACTGTGGAAGATTATATAAAAAGAGATTTTGAAAGCCTGGTGATAAATTTTGGCTGCACCGGCGGCCAGCACAGGAGTGTGTACGCAGCAGAAGCTATTGCAAGGCATTTGAAAAATAAATTTAAAGTGAAGATTAATTTAGAACATACAAATAAGGAAAATTGGAAAACAGAGCCCCCCCGCCACTAAAGGGGAGCTTTGCATTAAATTCGAGGTTTCTTTTTAAAAACTGTAACTGATTTTTATGAAAGGGCAAATAAAAGATATGCATTTTGGAGCATCGCATTTACTTTTTAAAAGAGCTGAGGAATTGAGGAAATTTTGTACATGGGAAGAAGAAATTGTTTGGGGATATTTTATCAGGAAATAAATTGGGAGTAAGATTTAGAAGACAGCACCCGTTATTATTTTATGTTGCAGATTTTTATTGCCATCAATTAAAACTTATAATAGAAATTGATGGCTGTATCCATAATAAAGAAGATGTAAAAATAAATGATGCAATACGGCAAAAAGAAATTGAGGCACTTGGAATAACTATAATACGTTTCACCAACTCACAAGTAAAAAATAATCCTGAAATAATTTTGGAACAGATCAACAAAAAAATAGAAGAACTAAAAAACATTGAAGACCAAAGCTCCCCTTCAGGGGCGGGGGGGCGGGCTATAATTTTTGCGGCAGGCCTCGGCACACGCTTTAAACCCTGGACAGATAGCCATCCCAAAGCTTTAGCAATTGTAAATGGCAAATCTTTGCTACAGCTCAACATAGAATATTTACGACAGTATGGAATTACCGACGTTGTGGTTAATGTACATCACTTTCCTGGTCAAATAAGCGAAGCAATAAAAAATAATGCTGGCTGGGGCAGCAATATAATAATCAGCGATGAAAGCGATGAAGTGCTGGAAACCGGTGGTGCATTAATGAAAGCAAAAGAGTTATTAGATAATGGCAAACCATTTTTTTCTTTAAATGTAGATATCCTCACCAATTTAGACCTGAACAAACTGATGGCTTTTCATCAGCAGCATAAACCATTAGTAACATTTGGGGTGACCAGCAGAAAATCATCACGGGTTTTATTATTTGATAATCATAACCGTTTATGCGGCTGGAAAAATTTACAAACCGGGGAAACAAAAATCTCCATCAACAAATCCAATCTAATAGAAAAGGCCTACAGCTGTGTGGTAATTTATGAACCTGAAATTTTTTCATTGATAAAACAAAATGGAAAATTTTCTATTATGGATAGTTACCTGGACTTAGCTGCAGAGCATATTATATTGGGCTACGACCATAGTGGCGATAAATTAGTAGATGTGGGCAAGCCGGAAAGTGTGGCCATAGCAGAGCAGATGTTTTGACCAATTAATAATTTAAGGTGCTACTGTTTAAGAGCTGTCTAATCTGTAATAAAAAAATATTGGTTGCTCCACAGTTTGCTGTGATGGAGGATTGTATTTATGTTTATGCTGCAACGATAAAAAGTCTTTTGTAAAAAAGGCCATTTAAAAATTTTCTTTACTCAATAGTCAGGTAGAGTTTTAGATTAAAACAAATACTGGTACAATTCTTCTACCTTTCCCAGTGCCACCACTTCTATACCAAACTTTAATTTGCCCAGCGATTTAGCATTGTATTTACTCAAAATTATTTTTTCAAACCCAAGTTTTTCTGCTTCTGCAATACGTTGTTCTATTCTGTTTACTGCTCTTATCTCTCCAGACAAACCTACTTCTCCTGCAAAACAAATATGTTGTGGCAGTGTTACATCTTCAAAGCTGCTGAGCAGTGCACATACAATGGCAAGATCTATTGAAGGGTCTTCTACTTTTATGCCCCCGGCAATATTTATAAACACATCTTTTACACCAAAATGAAAGCCACCTCTTTTTTCTAAAACAGCCAGTAACAACTGCAACCTGCGCAAATCAAAACCACTTACGGTTCTTTGAGGAGTGCCATATACACTCTGTGTTACCAGTGCCTGTGTTTCTATTAAAAGCGGGCGCATACCTTCTATAGTGGCTGCAATGGCAATACCGCTTAGTGCATCTTCTTTTTGGGTAATGAGGATTTCGCTGGGATTATTTACACCACGCATGCCTTCGCTGGTCATTTCATAAATGCCCAGTTCTGCCGTGCTGCCAAAACGATTTTTGAGTGTTCTTAAAATGCGGTAAGCATAGTGGCGGTCGCCTTCAAACTGCAATACAGTATCTACCATATGCTCCAGTATTTTTGGGCCGGCTATGTTTCCATCTTTGGTAATATGGCCAATTAAAAAAACGGGCGTGTTGGTTTCTTTTGCATAGCGCTGCAGCTCTGCAGCACATTCTCTTATCTGGCTAATGCTCCCTGGCGATGATTCTATAAACGGCGATTGCAGTGTTTGAATAGAATCTACAATAACAAGTTGCGGTTTTAGTTTTTTTATTTCCTGGAAAATGGTTTGCGTATTTGTTTCGGTCAATAAATAAAAATCATCGCTGCTTATGCCTACCCGGTCGGCACGCATTTTTATCTGCTGTTCGCTTTCTTCTCCGCTGATGTATAAAGTGCGCACATTTTTTAACTGCAAACCTATTTGTAAAAACAAAGTTGATTTACCAATGCCTGGTTCGCCGGCTACCAGCACAATACTTCCCATTACAATACCGCCACCAAGTACCCGGTTTAATTCTGCATCGGTTGTAATAATTCTTTTTTCTTCGGCACTGCTCACATCATTTATAGAAACTGTTTTTAATTTTGCAACGCCGTTATATTCTTTCCAGTCATCTTTAGCAGAAGACTTATCATTTCCTTTTACCACCACTTCTTCTACAAATGTATTCCACTCGTTACACGATGGACATTTGCCGGACCACTTTGCACTTTCGTATCCGCAGTTCTGACAAAAAAAAGCTGACTTTGTTTTACTCATGCGGTAAAAGTAATTTGTAATTGCAATATCAAAAAGAATGATTTTTACTTTATTGTTTTACACAGAATATTATTTTATAAAAATAAAATGCCGTAATTTTTTATGAAGATTAATAAAAAGAGGAAGGAGAAATTTATAAAAGCAAAAGAAAAACTTTGACGACTGCAAAGTAAAAGGGCCAGACATTTCTGCCGGCCCTTTGTACTTACTAACCCATTAAATTCTATTGCTAAATTACAAATTGAAGCCACAATAAAAAATTATTTTTTAAGATGTTAATAAGTTATATACCTCTAGCACAATTTGCATTAGAGCTTTAATTGTATATTCAAAATATTAAAGATCAACACATTAAATGATTATTAAGTACATACATAGCCTTATCATTAAGCCGTTTATTTAAAAAATAAATTTAAAATAATTTGGTTTATAAAATAAACTACTCTATGTTTGAGATAAATTTAGAAGCGATGAAACATCTACTGTTTTTACTGATTTTAGCCGTATCGTATAGCGGGTTTGGCCAGGTAATTATAAGGGGCAAAATGACCGATACCAAAAATAAACCCCTGGCAGGAGCCAGTATATCTATTAAAGATTCTTATGATGGAACCACTACAGATTCGCTGGGCAGGTTTTCTTTTACTACTACCGAAAAGGGTAATTTAGTACTTGAAGCTACCTTAACCGGCTATAGCTCATATGCAAAGAATATTACACTTGAAGGAAAGGATATTGAGCTATTAATAGCTGTAAAGGAATTAATTACTGAACTAAAAGCGGTGGTAATATCGGCCGGGGCTTTTGAAGCAGGCGATAAGAAAAAAGGAACCGTGCTCACACCCTTGGATATTGTAACCACAGCCAGCGCCGAAGGAGATATAACCGGGGCCTTAAAAACCTTGCCCGGTACCCAGCAGGTGGGCGAAACAGGCGGACTGTTTGTAAGGGGTGGCAGTGCTTCAGAAGCTAAAATATATATTGATGGCAACCTGGTAAACAACTTTTTTTACAGCAGCCTGCCTGGCATTGCCTCCAGGGGCAGGTTTAACCCATTTTTATTTAAGGGTACCATTTTTAGTGCCGGCGGCTATTCTGCATTGTATGGCCAGGCACTTTCATCGGCTTTAATATTAGAATCTACAGATTTGCCGGAAAGAACAGAAGCCAGTCTTGCATTAAGTGTAATTGGTGTAGGAGGGGGCATTCAAAAACTGGCAAAAAATAAAAAAGCATCCTGGGGTGCTACCTATAATTTTACCCACCTTGGTGCTGCCTTTGCCGTAATAAAACAAAAACAGGATTATTATCAAAACCCTGTTTTTCATGAAGGCGATGCCAACTTTCGTATAAAAACCAAAAGAGGCGGCATGATAAAATATTATGGTTACTGGAGCACCGGCAAAGTGGGGTACAGAACTGCAGATATAGATTCTGCTGTTTTAAAAAACGCCTTTAACCTGGATAATCTTAATTCCTATCAAAATATTAATCTCAAAGAAAACCTGGGTAAGGGATGGAAATTAATTTCGGGCCTCAGCTTTAGTACCAATAAAGATGAAATAAAAAACGAATTGCAGGATGCAGCAAATAACAAACAGGTAATTATGACACCTGCTGGTTATGCCTTTAAAAATTTTAATTTACTTAGCAAAACGTATTATGCCCAGGCAAGGGCTGTGCTGGAAAAAAAATTAAATGGATTAAATACCCTGCGTTTTGGCTCTGACTATTTTTACAGCAATGAAAAAGCTACATATACTTTGTTTGATGGTAACAGATACAATACGGCTTTTAAAGATAATTTGTATGCTGCTTTTGCCGAAACAGATTTTTATATTTCCAACGATATAGCTGCTAAAATAGGAAGCCGCCTGGAGCATTCTCAAATAATGGATGAATGGAACATTGCACCCCGTTTATCCCTGGCATATAAATTAAAGAATAACAGCCAGGCTTCTTTTGCATACGGCATTTTTTATCAGAATCCTGAAAGCAGCTACCAGCCAGCCGCAGCACAAACAGGTTTTGCAAAAGCTACGCATTACATATTGCAGTATCAGCGTATAACCAAAGCAAGAACATTCAGAACAGAATTATTTTATAAAAAATACAATAACCTTTATAAAACCGGGCAGGATAATTTTAACCGGCAGGTAGCGGTAAATAATGATGGCAATGGTTATGCAAAAGGCATAGAGTTTTTTTGGAGAGATAAAAAAACAATTAAGAATATGGATTACTGGATATCCTATTCTTTCCTGGATACTAAAAGAGAATATCTGAATTTTCCTATGGCTATGGAACCAAACTTTGTGGCCAGGCACACCACATCGCTGGTAGTAAAAAAATTCGTTCTCCCATGGAAAACAGGTTTTAATGCCAGTTACAATTTTGCCACCGGAAGACCGTATTACCATCTTAAATACAACAATATACAGGATAAATATATTATTGCAGATGCCGGCAGAACCATTAATTATAATAATCTTGGGTTTAGTGTAAATTACCTGCCTAATCTTGGTAAAAAAGATAAAAAAGCATTTATAGTTTGGGTATTATCGGTAAGCAATGTGCTGGGGCAAAAGCAGGTATTTAATTACAGTTATGGCAGTGTAACAGATAACAAACAGCCTATAGGGCCTACCTCTAAAAGGTTTGTATATATCGGTTGTTTCTTAAGTTTTGGAGTAGATAGAACGCAGGATGCCATAAATAATAATTTGTAGAATCATCTTTTTCACTTTTTTCAAAAGAGAAAAAGAGAAAAATAATTTATCAGGAATAATTTTAAAATAAAATTTTAAAAACAAAAAATAATCAATCATGAAAAAATTACTTTTTATTGTATCGTTTTTATTTGCGGCACAGCTTGTAATGGCGCAACAACCAAGTGAAAAATATATTGCCGCCATGAAAAAAAACCTTGCGGCAATGGATACTGCATTTAAAGATCCTGCAAACCTGCTGGCCCTGGCCAATAATTTTGAGCGCATAGCGGAGGCAGAAAAAACAGAATGGCTTCCTTACTACTATGCAGCATTTTGCCAGGTTAATTATGGGTTTATGGAACAGGATAAATCTAAAACAGATTTGATTGCAGATAAAGCAACTGTTTTTATAGATAAAGCAGATGCATTAAAACCAAATAACTCAGAGATAAGCTGTATAAAAAGTATGATAGCCAGTTGCCACATGATGGTAGATCCTATGCAGCGCTGGCAGCAATACGGCGAGGCAAGCAGCAGTAATATAGAAAATGCTATGAAGCAGGATCCGGCAAACCCAAGGCCTTATTATTTAAAAGGGCAAAATTTAAAATATACTCCTGAACAATTTGGCGGCGGCTGCAAAACTGCTAAACCAGAGCTGCAAACATCATTAGAAAAATACCTGGCATTTAAACCTGCAGGCGAATTGTATCCGGACTGGGGCAAGCAGCGGGTAGAAATGCTGTTAAAAGAATGTAATCAATAAATAATAATAATAAATACTGAGCCGGATTTTTCCGGCTCAGTATTTCTCTAAAATATTAAATATGCAGGAAGAAAATATTTCGCCGCAGCAAAGCCTGGAGCTGATACAAACAATGATTGCTAAAACCCGCAAAGACATGGGTGATAACAGCAGTCATTTTTTGCTTTGGGGCTGGGTTAGTTTTGCTACCTGTGCAGGGCAGTTTTTTTTAAAAAATATACTGCATTACCAAAAGCATTATGCTGTATGGTTAATTATTATTCCGGCAGCAGTTATTAGTTTTTTTATGGGAAGGCGGGAAGAAAAACGAAGAAGAGCCACAACATATATTGGTGAGAGCATGAAATATTTATGGATGGGTATGGGTATAAGTTATTTTGTATTAAGTATGATTTTAACCCGCATGGGTTGGAACACCAATATATTTCCTTTCTTTATTTTATTGTATGGTTTGGGTACTTTTATTTCTGGCAAATTTCTTAGGTTTTCACCGTTTGTATGGGGAGGTTTAGCAGCCTGGGCATTGGCCATTGCTGCCACTTTTTTTAGCTACGACTACCAGATGTTGTTTGGGGCCGGGGCCATTCTTATTAGTTATATTGTACCCGCATACCTTTTACGGAGTAAAAACAAAACGGTGTATGAGGTTTCTTAAATTAAGCCCTTGAGTTTTTTGTTGCCTTAACCATTTTCCTTTTATACATGCCTGAAAAATATTTTAAATCAATATGCAAATGGATAATAAACCATTAACCAGCCAGGAGAGCCTGCATCTCATCAATACTATGATTAATAAAGCCAGGGATGCCTGGCATGATACCGGTGTGGGAGCTATGCTTTGGGGATCAGTAATAGCCGTATGTTCTTTGGTGCGGTTATCCGAAATTCAGTTTGGGTACAAATTACCATTTGATATTAACCTGCTAACCCTGTTTGCCATTATCCCGCAAATATTTATTACCATCAAAGAAAAAAGAGAGCGTAAAGTAAAATCTTACGACGATACTTTTATAGACTATATCTGGCTGGCCTTTGGGATAAGTATTTTTTTATTAATACATGTAGTTAATCTTGTTTTTGCATCCTGGGCTCCTGTATCACAGGAATATTCCAGGCTCGCCGGTCATGCATCTCCTTTTAAATTCAGTGAATTTGTTATGCCGTTGTTTCTTATTTTATATGGATTGCCCACTTTTATTACCGGTGCAGCGTGTAAATTTAAACCTATGTTTTGGGGCGGTATTTTTTGCTGGGTTTGCAGTATTATAACGGTTTATACTCATTATAAATTAGATCTTTTATTAACCGCTTTTTCGGCTATCATGGCATGGTTTATTCCCGGGCTTATAATGGAGAGAGAATACAGGAAGGCAAAAAAGAAAGAAACAACAGGCCATGTTTAAAGAACTGGATCCCATATTACATTCACAGCTAAGGCTGGCAGTTATAAGCTTACTTATTAGTGTAAAGGAAGCTGAGTTTACTTTTATAAAAGAAAAAACAAATGCTACTGCCGGTAATCTCAGCGTTCAGGTAAACAAGCTAAAAGAAGCGGGCTATATTGATGTAACCAAACAATTCAGGGATAATTATCCGCTCACCATTTGTAAGATCAGTAAAAAGGGGATAGATGCTTTTGAAGATTATGTAAAGGCGCTGCAATCTTATATGAAGCCGGGAGACGGAAACACCGGTGAGTAGAAACTTTCGAAAAGTTGCGAACCCCTCATTAAACTTTCGAAAAGTTTAATTAAATCTTTAATGATTACGGGCTATCTAAAAACTTTTCTAAAGTTGTGCAGCAAAGGTTTCGCAGCAATAAAAGTGGCATGCCATTAAGTTAAGCTCCAGAGGAGCAGCCTGTTTATAGTAACTAATGATAAGTAAAGAAACGGCTCCAGAGGAGCCACCTCAAAATAAAGCTGCTATTTCAAAGTGAGGCAGTTTGAAATAAATTTTCCCTTTTAATTTTAAAAAAGCTGCTTCATCAAACTTTAGAAAAGTTTAATGAAGCATTAATGGTTAGGAAATATCAAAAACTTTTCTAAAGTTGTGCACCCCTTAATGAGTGGAAGCTATTTAAAAACTTTTCTGCAGTTAAACGCTAAATTATTTTATTGCCTCTCTAAACTTTCTCAGCCCTTATACTGTTAGTTTTGCAGTATGAGCGTAATGTTACAGGTAAACAATCTTTCCAAAAAATTTAATGATTTAACGGCCGTAAACAATTTGTCGTTTTCTGTAAACGAAGGTGATGTGTATGGATTTTTGGGGCCAAACGGTGCAGGTAAATCTACCACCATACGCATTATGCTTACCCTTATAAAACCTACCAGCGGCGAAATAAATATTTTTGGTAAATCGGTATTGCACCACAGAAACGAAGTGCTGCGGCAGATAGGCGCAGTAATAG
>JAYVGA010000554.1:0-6621 GCA_043772635.1 Chitinophagaceae bacterium | reverse complement strand
ATATCAATCTATTGGCATGAATACAAGAATAGAAAAATCTGCAGAAATAATTATTTACCGTATTATACAGGAACTGCTGAATAATATTATGAAACATGCGGCAGCAAAAGAAGCAACGGTACAACTGGTAAAAGAAGAAGGCCGCTTAAGTATTATTGTAGAAGATGATGGCAGAGGATTTGATACTGCATTAATAAACAATAACAAAGGGGCAGGGCTTACCAGCATTCAATCCCGGGTGGATTATTTAAAAGGACAACTGGATATAGATTCAGAGGCGGGCAAAGGAACTTTAGTAAATATTGAATTCAATATATAATTATGATTTTATTTTTCTATTGCTGGCTGAAATCCTTTTAATAATTTTATTTTTCGTAATACTAATTTGTATAACAAATATTAATGAATAATATTCGCTCATACCTCACCCGAAATTGGTATTTTAAAAGGATTGCTTGCATTTGTGAATGAGAATGTTAACCTTTGAACAGGAATTTATTTTTTTAAACGCTAATAAACCATACTTTCTTTTTAAAAAAGTTGGTGTATAAGTATTCAATAATTAATTGTACACTTTTTTTATAACTGATATTTTTATTATGCTCAAACGCAATAAAAAAATTTGTTTTATTTTTTTTGCTGCTGTTATGTTTGCTTTTACTGCTGCAAGTCAACCGGTAGTAGATACTTTTCAAAAATATGTAGATAAGGAAAAAGGAGATTCGTCCAAAATGATGAGGGCAATAAAGATCTCTAATTATTTTTTAAATATTGATTCGGCTGCTGCATGGAAATATTTTAGAATAGCAAAACAATTATCCGACAGGCAAACAAAAGTTTTTGCAAAAATATCTATCCTGGAAATGGAAGGGGTTTTACATACAAAAGCCAACCCCGCAAAAGCATATATTTTGTACCAGCAAGCTGCCGAACTCTGCGATGCAAACAAACAACAATCCCCTCTCAAATTGAGCCGGGCCTCCCTCTTTAATAATATGGGAGTGGTTTCCTACCTAAATGGCGATTATGAAGGCGCAATAAATTCCTTTAGAGAAACAGTTGATATTTATGAAAGGTACTATCCTATGGAACCCAACTTAATTTTAACGCTAAACAATATTTCTACTACTTACAATGAACTTAACGCTCCCGGCAAGGCCATGCTTTATAGTTACAAGGCTTTAGAATATGCAAAGAATTCCAAAGACGATAAAATGAAAACTACTGCCTACATTGGTTTTGGGAGCAACCTTATAATTATAAAAAAATATGATTCCGGTTTTTTGATGATTAAAAAAGCACAAGCACTTACTGCTATAACCGGCAATCAATATGACCAATACTTATGTTATTTTAACATGGCTCGATATTACGAGAAAATAGAAAATATTGATTCGGCCATCAATTACTATAATAAGGCCCTTACTGTTGCCAAAGCCATCAATTCTCCTTTTGATGTTGCCCAGATTTTAAACAATATTGCCAATCAGGAAATGGATAAATCTAAAAAAGACATAGCATCTGCAAAAGTACATTTAGACAGTTCTTATGCTATTATTGAAATGTACAACTTTAGGGCAATAAAAAAAGATTGGCATCAGTTAATGGCAGAGTATTGTAGGTTGACGGGGAGTTTAAAAGTAGCTATTGAACATTTAAAAAAGTATGATTTATTAAAAGATAGCCTGCAAAATGAAACCAGTCTTAAGCGGATTGATTTTTTAGACGCACGTTACCAAAGTGAAAAGAAACAATCATCCATAAATAAATTAGAAAAAGAAAAACAATTGCAATCTGTTTCCCTCAAACAGAAATCTTTCCTTAATTATGTTTTAATTGGTTCGCTGGCAGCTTTAATGATCGTTGGATTTTTAGGCTATCGAAATTTTCGCCACCGGCAGCAATTAGCAAAGCAGCAGGATGAACTGCAGCAGCAACGCATCCGTGAGCTGGAAAAAGACAAACAATTAGTAGCAGTAGATGCTATGCTGCAGGGGCAGGAAGAAGAACGAAGCCGGTTGGCAAAAGATTTGCATGATGGATTGGGTGGATTATTATCTGGTGTAAAATTTTCCTTAAGCAATATGAAAGACAATTTAATTATAACACCTGATAACATGACTGTTTTTGAACGGTCGCTGGATATGCTGGATACATCCATAAAAGAACTGCGGCGTGTGGCACATAATATGATGCCCGAATTATTGACCAAATTTGGGCTGGATGAAGCACTGAAAGAATATTGCAACAGCATTAATGCTACCAATTTACTTTCGGTAAAGTATCAATCAATTGGTATGGATACAAGAATAGAAAAATCATCAGAAATAATTATTTACCGCATTATACAGGAACTGTTGAATAATATAATGAAACATGCAGCAGCAAAAGAAGCAACGGTGCAGCTGGTAAAAGAAGAAGGCCGATTAAGCATTATTGTGGAAGATGATGGTAAAGGATTTGATACTGCATTAATAAAAAATAACAAAGGTGCAGGGCTTACCAGTATCCAATCCAGGGTTGATTATTTAAAAGGACAACTGGATATTCATTCAGAAGCGGGCAAAGGAACTTTAGTAAATATTGAATTCAATATATAATTATGATTCGCATTTTTATTGTAGATGATCATCCTGTTGTAATAGAGGGCATTCACTCTTTATTGCAAAATGAAAAAGATATGACATGGATGGGGCAGGCAATGAATGCCGCATCCTGCTTAGGTTTTTTTGTAAATAATACTGCCGATGTTGTATTGATGGATATCAGCATGCCCGGCATGGATGGTGTGGAGTTATGTGCGGTGATGAAAGAAAAATATCCCGGCATAATGATATTGGGCCTCAGCAGTTTTAACCAGGGATTGTATATAAAAAAGATGGTAGAGAATGGAGCATCAGGTTATATTTTAAAAAATTCATCCAAAGAAGAATTGATAAAAGCCATACATGCAGTGCATGAGGGATTTATTTATTTTAGCGGTGAAGTAGGCATGGCTTTACAGGAATATCAAAAATCTGAAAAGAATGAATTGCCATTACTAACACCAAGAGAAAAAGAAGTTTTGGAATTAATTGCAGAAGGTTATACCAATCCGCAAATTGCAGAAAAAATATTTTTAAGCCCTTTTACTGTAGATAGCCATAGAAAAAATTTATTGGCAAAACTTGGTGTAAAAAATACAGCAAGCCTTATACGTCTTGCGGTGGAGCGAAAATTGATTTGAAAATATTCAGGATTATTTTACTAATTGCGCCACACTAATACTGCTCATCTCCCTCAGCACTGTTGCAATGCCATTGGCATCCAACCCTATTTCTTCGTACAGTTGTTTTGCTGTGCCGTGCTCCACCAACCTGTCGGGAATACCCATAATTTTTACATCTGCTTTATACCCATGATCATTCATAAATTCTAAAACAGCAGTTCCAAATCCGCCGACAACAGTTCCATCTTCTACCGTAATTATTTTATCAAATTTTGCAAATACTTCATGCAGCATTTCTTCATCAAGTGGTTTTGCAAAACGCATATCGTAATGTGCAGGGTTAATACCATCAGCTTTTACATCACGTATTGCCGCAGCCGCAAAGTTGCCTGGATGACCGAATGACAGCACCGCAATATTTTCTCCATCTTTTAATTTACGGCCTTTCCCAATATGTATTTCTTCAAAAGGATATTTTTGCGCCATGGTATCTTTCTGCAAATCGGGCATTACCCCTTCGCCACGTGGGTAACGGATTACGATGGGAAGATTCATAGCATCCAGTTGTGCCGTGTACATCATGTTACGCAATTCTTTTTCGTTCATGGGCGCACTCACAATAAGGTGGGGTATGCAACGCATAAAAGCAATATCATAACAGCCGTGATGCGTGGGGCCATCTTCACCCACAAGCCCTGCCCTGTCTAAACAAAATATTACAGGCAGTTTTTGTATGGCCACATCATGAACCACCATATCGTAAGCCCTTTGCATAAAGGAAGAGTAGATGTTGCAAAAAACTTTCATGCCCTGTGTAGCCATGCCGGCACTCACTGTTACGGCGTGCTGCTCTGCAATGCCCACATCAAAAGCCCTGTCGGGCATTTGGGCCATCATATATTTTAGTGATGAGCCGGATGGCATTGCCGGCGTAATACCAAATATTTTTTTATTTTTTTCTGCCAGTTCAATTATTGTGTAACCAAAAACATCCTGGTATTTCATGGGCTGTGGCAAATCAAATTTTTTCTTTTGAATTTCGCCGGTTACTTTATCAAACAAACCGGGTGCATGCCATAGGGTTTGATCTTTTTCTGCCAGGTCGTAGCCTTTACCTTTTACCGTTTTAATATGTAAAATTTTGGGGCCGGCAATATCTTTAAGATCAGAAAGGGTATCTACCAGTTTGCCTATATTGTGCCCGTCTATAGGGCCAAAATACCGTAGGTTTAAGGCTTCAAAAAGATTGCTGCTTTTGCTTACCATTCCTTTTAAACTGGCTTCCAGCTTGCTGGCCATATCTCTGGTAAAATTTTTACCCACAGGCAGTTTGCCCAGCGCTTTCCACACATTATCTCTAAGATCGTTATAAGTATGAGATGTGGTAATATCGGTAAGGTATTCTTTAAGTGCGCCTACATTAGGGTCTATGCTCATGCAGTTATCATTAAGGATAATGAGCACATTGGTTTTTTCTATACCTGCGTGGTTCATGGCTTCAAATGCAAGGCCTGCCGTCATAGCGCCATCGCCAATTACTGCAATATGCTGCCTGTCTTTTTCTCCTTTGTAATGAGAGGCCATGGCCATACCCAGCGCTGCAGAAATAGAAGTAGAAGAATGGCCTACGCCAAATGTATCGTATTCGCTTTCGCTTCTTTTAGGAAAACCACTAAGGCCATGATATTTTCTGTTGGTAGCAAAATTATCCCTGCGGCCGGTAAGAATTTTGTGGCCATATGCCTGGTGGCCCACATCCCACACTAACTGATCGTAGGGTGTATTAAAAACATAATGCAATGCCACGCTTAGTTCTACCACCCCAAGGCTGGCGCCAAAATGGCCGCCATGCACACTTACTATGTCTACTATATATTGTCTTAATTCGTCACATACCTGCTGCAACTCATCTTTATTTACTTTTTTAAGACCGCCGGGATTATCAATGTTACTCAATAATTTTCCTGGTTTAATATTCATACTTGTTTTATTTGCGATGTAAAGTTAAGGTTTTTAAGCAGTTCTTACCTGAGCATTAAACAAACTAAAACGCTAAAAGTTTGGTTTTATTGGAGTATTAATCTGCAATAAATAAAAAAAATTAATGATTATCCGCAATTAGGTGCAAGCTATTTTCAACATCCAATTTTTATCCAAAGCCTTTTTATTCAGACCTCATCCCAACCCCCGTCCGTTCCGGCACGGGCGGGCTTCTTCAAAGGAGAAAAAACTGGAAGATTGTAGCGAAACAAGGCTGATTTGAATTAATTTTCTTTTGCACTCATTTGCGGATAATCATTAAAAATTTTACCTGGAGTACAAAGAAGATTTTTTACATAGATGCTGTAAACATCTTTGTACATCTGCCATATCCAAAAAATATTCTGTTTGCAGGCAGCATTAACCTGTTGTAACTACTCTATTTAAACTGTTACTGAAAATTATACCTTTTAATTATAAAATGATGTATGCCAAAATTATCTATAACCATAAAGTTTATTGCAGGCGCATTTTTTACCCTTTGCCTTTTTGTATTTACCGGCTGCAAAGATTGCTCTAAAAAAGTACCCTGCCCGGGTTATGAAGACGCAGTACTGGATGCCTGGTTTCCTTATTTTAATAACCAGGTGCTGGTATTTAAAAACAACAGCAATGTATACGACAGTATAATACTTCAGCTCACAGATTCTACCATTGCATACGATTTTACAACAGGTTTAGGCCGTTCCAACAGCGGCTGCAATGCATCTAAGGCTTTTGCCTCTGTAAAAAAAGATTCTTCCAATTATCCTGCATTTGGTATTTTACTCAGCAGTGCTTTACCTGCTTTTACAACCACGCCAAACAGGGCTGCCTCTTTTAATTTTAAGAACAGGTTTTTTACCGGCCAGGATTTACAGGAAAATGGATTTGCCAGTTTTATGCTCCCTGAGGGCGTGTACCGTACACCTGTATCCCTAAATAATTTTTTGCTTAACGGAAAGATTTATCCAATTGCCCAATATGTACTGAGCGATACTGCGCAGAATAATGCACCCGGCGCATACAAAATTATTTATGCAAAAAATTATGGTATCATTGCTTACGAAACAAACCCCGGCGCCATTAGCTGGGTAAAACAATGATAGCTATAAAAAATATTTTTGCATGCAATTTCCGGTTGAGATAAAATTTGGCAGCAGCAGTTTACCGCTGCATGCTATTTTAGAAACAGCCGCATTTTTTATTGGCTTCCGGTATTTTTTATACCTAAAAAAAAAACAGGGAGATACCATTGCATCTGCCAAAAGGGTATGGATTTTAATAGCCGCTATTTTTGGCGCACTAATAGGAAGCAGGCTGGTGGGCTCTTTAGAAAGACCTTACGAATTGTTTCTCACCAAAAATATATGGCTATACCTATACAGTAATAA
>JAYVGA010000553.1:0-4683 GCA_043772635.1 Chitinophagaceae bacterium | reverse complement strand
CAAATTATTCCCACATCATCCCTGTTTAGAGTTAATGCAGTAACCACTACAACTACTAAAACCATCAGGGTAAATGTGTATGGTGGCACTAATCCTTTTACAGATGCTAAATGGAATAACTGGAATATAAGCACAGGCTTAAACAGCAGTAATTTTCTGTATGAAGATAAAACTGCCAGCACTATTTATGCAGACATCAGCGGAGATAAAAAAGTGGTAGATAATGGCGTAAACTATGCAGGAGGAGCAACTGCTTCTCCGGCCAATGTACTGCGCTATAATTCTGCAGCCACAAGCCAGCGTACATTAAATTTCAGAGGCCTGAACCCTGCAAAAAAATACACACTTGAATTTTATGCCAGCCGTGCAGTTACAGGAAACAAAACAGTATTTGCTGTTGGCATTAAAAAAGATACTATAAATACAGATAATAATATTAATGACTATGCAAAGTTTTCTGATATCGTTTCAGATAATACAGGGTTGGTATCTATTAATCTTAGCAGGATTGGTACATGGAATTACCTGGCAGGTTTTAGTATTATTGAACAGGCAGATGCAGCATCAGCAGTAACTGTGCAACCAATTACAGCAACTCCTGCAAAACAAATTTACCAGGGGGAAACTATTGTAGAAATGGGTGCCAATGCGGTGTCTGTTTATCCCAACCCGTTTGTTGGTTCTTTTAAAGTACAGATAAATAATAAGGTTGGCGGTGAGTATGTGTTGAAATTATCATCAACATCCGGTCAAACTGTTTTTTACAAAAAGATAAATAAAACAACATCTCCGGCTGTAGAAACAATTACGGTAAACAATCTTACTGCAGGAACCTATTTCTTACAGATAATATCTGTAGCTACGGGCAACAAAACAGTGCATAAGGTTATAAAAAATTAATCCCTCTAATGCACCCCACTAAAAAGGATGGCTTCGGCCATCCTTTTTTATTTGGTTTTTTAAAATCTTGTTTCTAAATAATGCGGCAGCATTGCCCTCCAGGTAGGCCAGTCGTGTTTCCATTCGTTGCCCCAAACATCCAGCTCATGCCCGATATTTTTGGAGTAAAGTACACCGGAAAAATTACGGGAAGCTTCCGGGTCTTCATAATCGCCGGCTCCGCTAAGAATATGAATATGCTGGCTTTTACGGATATTATCAAGATACCAATCATCTGTTAAGTTAGGTATATAATGCGCAGGAGAATTAAAATAAACCTGGTCGTCGTAAAATCCTTTTGTATATTCTGTAAGATCATACACACCACTCATGGCTATTACGCCATTTATAATATCAGGGCGTTTTAAAAAAAGGTTCATGCTGTGCAGTGCACCAAACGATGCGCCGCAGGTAATAATGGGTGTTTCGCCTGATGTGCAGTTTTTAATATGGGGCACTACTTCATCAAATACATACTGGTTAAACTGGTTTTGCCGGATGGCTTTATGCTCGCCCTGCATATCATTATTAAGCCAGCTTTCGTTGTTAATACTGTTGATAGAAAATATCCGCACCTTGCCGCTGTTAATATAGGGAGCCAGTGTATCCATTAACTGAAAACGTTCATACTCCAGGTAATCTGCAGCGGCAGTAGGTATCAGCAAAAGTGCAAAGCCATAATCGCCGTAAGCCGCAATGGGCATATCTTTTCCCAATGACGGGCTGTACCAGGAAAAAAGTTCTCTCTTCATAAAAAATACGTTTGAAGTGTTAGAGTTAGGAGATTAGTAAAGCAGTAAAAAAATCTTATTCCACTACACCTTCTTTTACTTCCAGCCACAACTCCCGGTAACATTTAGCGGCATAACTGCTGTTGGCAAATTCCATAACGGGCGCTTTGTGTATCCCCATTTTTTCTACATCGCTCAGGTAGGGTACATAGTTCTGAAAAAAACGTTTGTCTTTGTACAGGTCTTCCATTATTTCGTTATGCATATTTTTTCTGAGGTCTACCATACTAAAGAAGCACATCATTTTACTGATGTCAAGATCTTTTTCTTTAAAATAATCTTTTACCATATGGTAGGTTCTTATAGATAATGTGGTAGGTATAACAGGCATAAGTACTATATCGGCTGCACTGAATATATTTTCGGAAAGGGCAGAAAAACCCGGAGGACAATCAATGAATACAAAATCATATTCTTTATCAAGTTGTTTAACGATGGTTTTTAGCCGGTTCTTATTTCCCTTCATTTCGTCCTGGATAATATCAAAACTTTTGGCAGAGTTATCTGCAGGTATCACATCCAGCAATTCAAAATCGGTAGAAAGAATAGCATTTTCCAGATCGGCATCTTTAGCAATAAGTTTTTTAATGCCGGGATGCACTTTGGGTTTTGCTTTGTAATAAAAAGAAGAAGATCCCTGCGGGTCTATATCCCACAATAATGTTTTAAAGCCATCGGCGGCAGCCAGGTAAGCAAAATTTACGCAGGAAGCAGTTTTTCCTACACCACCCTTAAGATTGTACAATGCTATTACGATCATAAAATTAATGGGTTTTTTAATGATTTAATAAAGTTATCTCTTTTTGGGTATGCCATTAAAGAGGAGTTGAAAGATAGTAAATTATTTTTTGATATTTATTACAATGAAAATAGCGGAATTTTTGCCGGTAAGACGGAAAGATGTTTTTAATTAATTTTCTTTTTGCCTTTTATCCAGTAAAAGCCACTAAAGGTTTTCCGCCCCCATAAAAATGTGGGGCAAGCCTGTAAGGCGGAAAGTTATTATTTGATTTTCTTTTCGCCTTTCCGCCTTACCGGCAAAAAATAATCATTTAAAGCGAAGCTTTTTCCTTTGTTTCTTTATAGCAAACATTTCCTGCCCGCTTATCAAAATCTGCAGCAGTGTTTACCCAAACAAACTATCTTGTATTTTAAATTAAAAATAAAACAACCGCATGATGCAATTTGTAAAAAAGCCTTTAGCCACCATAGTGCTTACCTGTATATTATTCACATCACTGGCACAGCAAAAACCATTAACAGATGATCAGTATTTTAAATCCAACTTTAAAGGCATCATTCAGCCACTGCCTGCCGCCACCCGATGGGCCGATAACAATAATCTGCTGCTGATGAAAGAGGGTAAACTTTGGATAATAGATGCAAAAAATGGCACAGAAAGAGAAGCCGCAGATGCAGATAAAAATGCTCCCAGGATAACGGTTAACCCTGCTGCCTTTATTAAAAATAAAAACCTGTACATTAAAATAAACGAAGCCGAAGTGCAGCTTACCAATGATGATGCGATAGAAGTGAACCCCACTACCAGTCCCGATGGTAACTATGTGGCCTACACTAAAAACAACGATCTCTATACAGTAAACATCAACACTAAAAAAGAAAACCGCCTCACCAGCGATGGCAGCCAGCTTATATTAAATGGATATGCTAGCTGGGTGTATATGGAAGAAATCCTGGGCCGCCAATCGGCTTACCGTGCATTTTGGTGGAGCCCCGACAGTAAAAATATTGCTTTTTTTAGAAGTGATGACAGCGCCGTTCCGGAATACACTATCACCGATGCCAATGGCCTGCATGGTTATGTAGAAAAAATGCATTACCCAAAAGTGGGTGATAAAAACCCCGAAGTAAAAGTAGGCATAGTGCAACCAGGCGGAGGTAATATCACCTGGAGCGATTTTAATGAAAAAGACGATCAATATTTTGGTATGCCTTACTGGAAACCCGATGGCAGCGCCCTGCTGGTGCAATGGATGAACCGCAAACAAAACCAATTAAAAATTTGGGAAGTAAACCCGGCTACCGGAACCAAAATTCCTTTTTATACAGAAGAACAAAAAACATGGATAAGCCTGGATGATAATGACCGGATTCAGTTTTTAGAAAACGGCAAAGGTTTTATTTTACAAAGCGATGCAAGCGGCTGGAACCACCTCTATTATTATGATATAAAAGGGAAATTGATTAATGCGCTTACGACAGGAAAGTTTACCGTAACCAACCTTAACAAGGTAGATGAGAAAAAAGGAATTATTTATTTTATTGCCCGCAGCAGGGAGAATACTGCACACTCCGATTTTTACAGAGTAAACCTTAATGGTAAAAAACTACAGCGCTTAACTTTTGGAGATTATAACCATACCATTACCAGCATTTCGCCAGATGGGGCTTTTTTTGTAACCAACTACAGCAATGTGAGTACTCCAACCCGAAGTGCGCTTGTTAGTAATAAAGGCCAGATTATAAAAGAACTGGGCAACAGTAAAGCTGCAGAATTTGATAATTATGCACTTGCAAAAACAGAACTGCTACGGGTAAAAAGTGACGATGGTTTGTACGATCTTCCCATGAAAGTAACCTGGCCTGCAAATATGGATAAGAGCAAAAAATATCCTGTGCTCATAAGTATATATGGTGGGCCAAATGCAGGCACCGTAATGGATACCTGGGCGTTGAACGGCAACCAGCAGTTTTATGCTAAGGAAGGATTAATACAGGTAGTAATGGATCACCGGGCCAGCGGACACTTTGGTAAAGAAGGCGTAAATTATATGTACCACAACCTGGGCTACTGGGAAATGAAAGATTACAGCACCATGGTAAAATGGCTGATAGCAAATGGCAATGCAGACCCGGCAAAAATATGTATCACCGGTTTTAGTTATGGTGGTTATATGAGTTGTTATGCACTCACATACGGCTCCGATGTTTT
>JAYVGA010000552.1:0-11224 GCA_043772635.1 Chitinophagaceae bacterium | reverse complement strand
TTATTATACTAATGTGGTAATGGGCGGCCTGCTTATCATCTACACTATCAGCGGAGGCGCAAGGGCAGTGGCCTATACCCAAACCCTGCAGATGATTATTGTATTTGTTTCACTTTTTATTATTGCCTATATCGCCGTAAATATGTTGCCTGCCGGTGTGGGCTTTACAGGAGCTATACAAAAAGCAGCAGACCTTGGTAAAATGAATGTTATTACTACAGGGTTTACAGAAAAGGGTTTTGATTGGAAGGATAAGTACAATATCTGGAGTGGAGTAATAGGCGGATTTTTTTTGGCACTCAGTTATTTTGGTACAGATCATAGCCAGGTAGGGCGCTATCTTACGGCAAAAAATATCAGTGAAAGCCGCAAAGGTTTACTCATGAACGGGCTGGTAAAAGTTCCCATGCAGTTTTTTATTTTGCTCATTGGGGTTCTCATATTTTCTTTTTACCTGCAATACAGGGCACCGGTATTTTTTGATAATGCAAAAATATTGGTGGCGCAGCAAACCATTTACAAAGACACCCTTAATAATATCGAACAGCAATACAGTGCTGCTTTTGCTGCCGGGCAAATAAATGAAGCCAATGCATTAAGAAATAATTATAAGACCACCATAAAAAAAGCTATACCCGGCGATGAAGCTAATGATACTAATTTTATTTTTCTGCGGTTTGTTAAAGACAACCTGCCCATCGGCCTGATAGGATTATTGTTTGCCGTAATTTTTTTATCGGCATGGGGCAGTATTGCGGCGGCGCTCAATTCGCTGGCTGCCTGCACCGTGGTAGATTTTCATAAAAAGTTTTTTGTAAAAAATGATACCGAATTCCAGGATTATAAAACATCGCAGTGGTACACTTTTGCCTGGGGTGTTTTCTGTATTATTATTGCCATGTTTGCACACAATATTGGCAACAGCCTTATAGAAGCAGTTAATATTTTAGGCTCCTTATTTTACGGGGTGATCCTGGGAATTTTCCTTGTAGCATTCTGGATAAAGTGGATAGGAGCCAATGCTGTTTTTATTGCTGCTATCATTTCTGAAATTGCTATCATTCTCATATACAAAGCAGATATCATTTCTTTTTTGTGGTTAAATGTAATAGGAGCGTTGCTGGTGATAGGGATGGCATTTCTGTTGCAACCTTTAATGAATGTTAAATTCAGGAAAAAATAAATAATAGAGAAATGATGAGGGATAATTTATTTCTCTAATGAGGATTTAAAACCTGGGCTAAAATTGTTAAAAGCAAAGAATACTTTTTTACTTTTTTTGTTAATTTGAAATTTCAATTCTCTTTTGGAGGTAATTGGTAATTCAGGGCATATTTTACAAATACACAATCTCCGTTTCCGTCTCAGCAAATTTTTTAAACATTGCCATTACCCCGCAATATTTATCTTCCGATAAATGCACGGCCTTTTCCATTTTAGCCCTGTCAGTTTCAGCCATTTTTATTTTAAAAGTAATTTTTACATGGGAATAAACTTTAGGATGTTCTTCAGATAGGGTGCCTTCTGTATCAATACTTAAATCACTAAATACTACTTTCATCTTATTTAAAATAGAAACTATATCTATACCTGTGCAGCCCGCAAGGGATGCCAGCATCAGGCGTTTGGGGCCAGGGCCTTCGTTATTGCCACCATCGGCTGTTACCGTGTCCGTTACAAGTAAATGTTCATTAATGTTAGCCGTAAAAGCCATACCTCCTTTATGGGTGCTGCTCACAAAATGTGTATTCATAACATAAAATTTGGCTGTAATTTGCAGCAAAAACCGGGGATAATTATATTTTTTCTATCCTGATTTTAAAATAATTATTCTTTGCTCATCTATTTAAGATATAAATCCTTACTTTTGCCCTCCAAAATTTTAGGACATGGCAAGAGTATGTGAACTTACAGGAAAGAGACCAATTACAGGTAATAAAGTGTCTCACTCCAACATTAAAACAAAACGCAGGTTTTTACCAAATTTGCAAACCAAGCGGTATTTCCTGGCAGAAGAAGATAAATGGGTAACCATTAAAATATCTTCAGAAGCTATCAGAACCATCAACAAAAATGGTTTGTATGCAGTAGTAAAAGAAATGCGTGCTGCAGGATCAAAAATCTAAAACCCTCTAATTTTTCCAGTAAGGAAAACAAGAAGGTTTAAAATAATAAAATAATAAAAATGGCAAAGAAAGGAAACAGGGTGCAGGTAATAATGGAATGTACGGAACATAAAACCAGCGGAATGGCCGGTACAAGCCGCTACATTACCACAAAAAATAAAAAGAATACTCCTGAGCGTTTAGAACTGAAGAAATTTAATTCTATTCTTAAAAAAGTAACCGTTCATAAAGAAATTAAGTAAGCAGGTTTATTAGTTAATCATTCAACTTGTTGATACCATTAATCGGTAAACTAATAAACCATTAAACAATACCATCATGGCAAAAGCAGCTAAAACAGCTATAAAAACCAAAGATCAGAAAGCGGCAGCAGATGCTAAAAACTGGACAAAAGTAATCCGTACTATCCGTAGTCCTAAATCGGGTTCATATACTTTTAAAGAGTCTATTGTTCACAAAGACAAGATAAAAGAACACTTGGGTCAATAATAAATAATATGATCCTGACTTAACTTATAATTGAAGCTGTTCTGATATTCCGGAACAGCTTTCTTTATATCCCCAACCCCCTGATGGGGGCTTTTGAAGTTCAATAAGAGATATAAATTTCTTTAGTACAGGGGTATTAATAATTAAAAGCAAATCCCTACAGGGTAAGTGTAATGGGCATATTTGATAAATTATTCGGGAAAAAACAACAGCAGGAAACATTAGACCAGGGGTTGCAAAAAACCCGGGAAGGATTCTTAGGTAAGATTACCAAAGCTATTGCAGGAAAAAGTACGGTAGATGAAGAAGTGCTTGATGACCTGGAGAATGCCCTTGTAAGCGCTGATGTGGGTGTAGAGACTACTGTAAAAATAATAGATCAGATAGAAAAAAGAGTAGCCAGGGATAAATACCTGAATACTTCAGAAATGAACCGTATTTTAAAAGAAGAAATTACCACTCTGCTTGTTTCTGCTCCCCAGGATACCAATTATATTAATTACGAATTGCCAGCAGGGCATAAACCTCATATTATATTGGTGGTGGGTGTAAATGGTGTTGGTAAAACCACCACTATTGGTAAACTGGCTCATAATTTTTCTCTTGCAGGCAAATCTGTATTACTTGGGGCAGCAGATACGTTTAGAGCCGCCGCTGTAGACCAGTTAACCATCTGGAGCGAAAGAACAAATGTTCCCATAGTAAAAAAAGAAATGGGCAGCGATCCCGCCTCTGTGGCTTACGATACTGTTATAAGTGGCGTAGCCCGTAATACTGATGTGATCCTTATTGATACCGCCGGCAGGTTACACAATAAACTGCACCTCATGGATGAACTTACCAAAATTAAAAGGGTTATTCAAAAAGTAATTCCAGAAGCACCACACGAAGTATTGCTGGTATTGGATGGCAGCACCGGCCAAAATGCATTAGAGCAGGCAAAACATTTTACTGCCGCCACAGATGTAACAGCTATTGCCATTACAAAATTAGATGGTACTGCAAAAGGTGGTGTGGTATTAGCGATAGCTAACCAGTTTAATATTCCCGTAAAATTTATTGGTGTTGGAGAAAAAGCTACAGATTTACTGGTATTTGATAAGCACCAGTTTGTAGATGGATTGTTTGAGTTGTAGAGGGGTAGATTTTTAATTAGTGCAATTAGTCTAATTCGTGTAATTAGTGTTTTAAAAAAAGAGGGGCTACTTAAGAATAAGTGCCCCGTTTACCAAAACTAACTGCTTATGAGAAATTTTTAAATTCTTTGATTATTACACAAAGCTAATACCCATAAGCTAAATACATTGTTAATCTAATGCCAATAAATTACTAATGCTCCGTTAAAGAAAATTTTCTTCGAAATCTATCTTACATAAAAGTTTTAATAGATAGTACAATCAGCCCATAAATAAGGGTGGTAACAAAAATGCCTTTGGCAGTGTTGTCTTTACCAGAGTTAATGTAAATTGTAAATAACAAAGCATTCAGCAATAACGACAGGCTTAAGGCAACAGAAAGGGTTCTGTAGCCAGGCTCCACGGTTAAATATTGAAACGTTTCCTTAAAACTAAATACGCTGAACTTATACATTTTAAAAATGAGCAGGCCTACTGCAGGAGCAAAAATACCCAGGACAAGGCCCAGGATGAAATTGTCTTTTTTTAATATCATTGAAACAGTTTACTTTTTTCTAATTGTTTTTTTACAGTATAATTGGTAAGGTCAAATTGTACGGGTACTACGCTCACATAATTATGTTCCAGAGCCCAAACATCGGTGTCTTTAGCTTTATCAAAGTTTTTAAACTCTCCTGTAAGCCAGTAATATTTTTTTCCGTGAGGATCTAATCTTTCACTAAAATCTTCCTCATATTTAGCATATGCCTGTTTGCATATTTTTATTCCTTTTATTTTTTCGGGCGGCAATGCCGGGATGTTTACATTCAATAAAAAATGTTTGTCTATAATTTTTTGCTGCAGTAATTCAGCCACCAGTTTATGTACAATCTGTTTTGCTGCAGTAAAGTCGGCATCATAACTGTAATCAAGCAACGAAAAACCAATGCTCGGAATACCTTCAATGGCAGCTTCCATAGCAGCAGACATCGTACCGCTGTAAATAACATTTATAGAATGGTTGGCCCCATGATTTATTCCACTCAGGCAGATATCTGGTTTTCTATGCAGAATTTTATCTACAGCCAGCTTTACACAATCCACAGGCGTGCCGCTGGTTTGCCATGCTTCTACATCCATGTCTTTAAAAATATCAATCTTATTCATACGCAGCGGCGATCCAATTGTAATAGCATGCCCCATACCGCTCTGCGGTGTATGCGGTGCCACTACTACTACTTTGCCCAAATCTTTTACGGCCTCTACCAAACTTCGTATGCCCTTAGAGGTAATGTCATCATCATTTGTTATAAGAATAATGGGGAGTTCTTTTTTTACTTTAGCCATTTCTGCTTTATTTAAATTTACTAACGGATTTCACGACAAAATATTTTTACCTGCCAAAGATACATTTGCCAAAAGTTATGTTGAAAAATAAAATGTTTTTTTGCCTGCCCCGATTATTTAGGTGGAACGCAGGCATTTGAACAGCCAGCATCAGTGGTCCCGCTTTCCGCTGCAAGTCCTCGCTCCTGCATTGCATGCAGTAGCTGCGGGCTTTCCGCTTCAATCGGGCGTATAACTTCAACTGGTGTATTTCAATATGGCATTTATAAAATCGCAAAGCTTATAATTTTTTAAAAGCAGTGGCTCCCCGCAAAAAAAATAATGCTAACTCCAAAAATAAATTTGCATAAACTAAATATATTAGTATATTTGTACTAATCAAATTAGTTAATCATGTCAATAGCAGGTTTAAATTTGAAATACCTCCGCAAATTACGGGGATGGACACAGGAAGAGTTTGCCGGTAAACTCAACATTAAAAGGTCGTTGCTTGGCGCTTACGAAGAAGAGCGTGCAGACCCCCGTTTAGAAGTACTAGAAATAATTGCCGATGTTTTTAAACTCAGTCTGGATGAGCTATTGTTAAAAGACCTCAGCAACCAATCTGCCAGTTATTTAATGAAACGCCGCCAGCAAAAAATGATGAGTGCCGACAGGAATATCATTCATTTTGTGCCGGTAAAAGCTGCAGCCGGTTACCTGGCAGGTTATGCCGATAGCGAGTTTATTGATGAACTCAATACATTTACACTGCCTATGCTAAGCGGTGGCAATTACCGTGCATTTGAAATCATTGGCGATAGTATGCTGCCCACTCCAAGCGGAAGTATTATTGTAGGCGAAAAGGTAGACAGCATGGATGATATTAAAAGCAACCTGGCTTATATCGTTATTAGCCGTAATGAAGGAATCGTATACAAGCGCATTGTAAAAAATAATAAAACAAAAAACAAGGTATCCCTCGTAAGCGATAATCCTACTTACCAGCCATACCAGGTAAATACAGAAGATATTATTGAATTATGGCAGGCACAGGTTGTTATCGGCAAAGTAATTACCCAGCAGCGATGGGATGTAAATAGCCTTGCCAACCTGGTTAATAATTTACAGGATCAGGTAAGTACCTTAAAAAAGAAAATGAACTAAACTTTGTAAAATCTATAACTTTAGCAAATCAGATACATCGATTAATAAACAATCCTTTCTCTTGTTTAAATTTCCAAATGGGAGATGGGGCAAAACACACAGTTATGATTAAATTACAGGTTATTGGTAATCTCGGCGGAGATTGCATTCAAAAAGAAGTAAACGGTAAAACCGTTATTAATTTCAATGTGGCACACAGCGAAAAATTTAAAGATGCCCAGGGTAATCCAAAAGAAAGAACTACCTGGGTAAATTGTGCATACTGGACAGATAAAACTGCTGTAGCACAATACCTTGTAAAAGGTAAAACGGTATATGTGGAGGGAACTCCAGAAGTGGAAGGTTATACCAATAAAGAGGGGCAGATTGCAGCAACTTTGCGCATGCGTGTACAAACAGTTCAGTTACTTGGCGGCACCGGTGATGGACAGGGTGCAGGTGCCGGTAATGTAACCCATGCAGGAGCAACCAATAACCCTGTTGTGCGAACTGAACCTACCCCACAAGCTTCTTCTGTAGAAGATGATCTTCCATTTTAAATCGATTTATTCTATTATTTTATTTAAATTTTTCTTCTACAAAAGCTCCTTATTGAAGGGGCTTTTGTTATAATCAGAATTGCATAGTTTAGTTTTACGCATAGCAGATGCGCATATAGCAAACCCTTTAAAGCAAATCTTAAGCTAGTTGAAACGAAAGAAAAGAAATTTGAGGTAACAGTCTGAAATTATGAAAATACCCACCGTCTACCCAAACCTATACTTTTTTATTCCACTTTACATAATAACAGGGTGGCCATTTGGTCAGACAATTTTCCTAAGTATGAGGAATTGCTTCTACTAAATATTTATATCAAGTTTTTAATTGCATCAACCTCTCTGGCTTCCACTTATGTCTATTTGCACAAACCTGTCACTCCTTCTCCACAAAAACTGTTTAATGATGAATAAGCACTCAATTTTTAAATTCTTTTATACGTTTTAAATCCTTTTATACAGGATAAAATTCATGTCTAGGCATTATAGTCTAAAGTACGGGCTGGTTATATTCTTTCTGAATATTTAACTACTGACTTTAACTAAATAAAAAATAGGATGGGAGATTATTCAAAAGGATGAGTAATTGTTTGTCAACATTCTTTAAAACAGTGAAAACTGTTGCTTTGTGGTATAATCTACTTTAAAGTTTTTGTAAACCCCCGCTTTCCCCACTTTCACATTTCCTATTGCCCTAATCAATACTTCTTTATTCAAAAGGGTGGTAAGGCCATTTTTTAAAAGATTTTTCATATCAAGATCTACTTTAAGGGGAATGGTAAAAATATCTCTCCTGGGAATAGGTACCTCTAATTCCTGGCTGGAGTGGCCAAGATAAATACTGTCTACAAAAATATCTAATTCTGTTCTTTTAAGCTCCATTCCAAAATTGTTTGGATTATAATATACCAGGTTCACATTTAAGGCAGAGGCAGAAAATCCAAGTTTATCAATAGAGAGATTGTTGAATTCACGAAACTCTAAATCCTTTGGAGACTGACATGATGTCGTTATTGTAATTAAAAATAGGGTAGCGGTTATTTTTTCTAAAATCTTCATTTTAATGACGTTGTTTTTAATGATGCAATATACTTAAGGTTCGCATAAACCAAAAATTCAAATTGGTAACTTAAAATTTTAGTACTAAATATTATAGTATATCTATTTACTTTTAATTTCATATTAAAAAATAACTAAACTATAAAAATTAGTTTTTAAAATATGTTATAATAAAATGATAATTATGTTTATAAAAAATTTTAGTTACTATTTAACAATAGTTATAATTATCTTTTTTATCAATATATAAGAACTTTTAATATTAATATTAAAAAAAAGTAAAATGTGAAGTAGTATTTATTTATTATACAGATAATCAATAAAATATTAAGCTTTAATAAACAAAATTGTTATATAATAGTATAAATTATATATATTAGTAAAGCATGTCCATTTATTTTCCCTCTCCTTTGCCTATTAATTAGGAAGCTGGTAGTTCTGATGAAAATTTTCTGGAGATAATTTTAAATGCCTTTAAGAGGGAAAGAAGAAGTTTGTATAAGTAATGTAATAATGGCAGTTTTTTGTTATAAGTTTTAAGTTTTCGATAATAGATCAACTATTTTGTAATTATTTAATTTTTTGGCCAAATAGCGAGATATTATCTCTATAGCATGCTATTATATTAAATTAATTTTAAAATATTTAATATTTTGAGCATTTTTACGTCATATCTTCGGAAATTACGGTAAATAAAATTTGGATTATTAAAAACTGTTATTATGTTTGCATCAGAAACGGACAATGATTTTACCTCTGTTATTGCCAGTTTCTTGTTTACCTCCAATTTTCTTTTGAACAGATGCCAGCCATCTGACAGCCCAAACATAAAACCTCAAAACCACAACAAATGAGAAAAATTAATCATAATCTTCATTTTGCGTTTAGCAATATTTATAATGCAGTTAACCTGTATTTCTTTCCAGAACATAATTTGAGTAGTTTCCAAACGCTAAGGGTGCAGGTTTTATATATTCATTTTTAGCAGTTTTTCTTTCATGAATATTATTTATACTAACTATTCAGAAATTTTTCCAATTATCTCGTAAAATTTTAATTAAATCCTTTATTCATTGTTTAACTCTTTATCCCTGGGGTAATGATTTGAAAATTTTAAAACAATGAAATCATGAAACAGTTTATTTACTTATTGGCTTTTGCTTTTATGAATGTAAATGCAAGTGCACAGCAAAATAATATTGCTAATGCCCAAACAAGTATAGATGGCTTGATGGCAACTGTTAATGGTAATAAATTACAAATAGACTGGAAGAGCAATAAAATAGAGGATGCAAACTATTGGGAAGTGCAGGCAAGTGCAGATGGCCAATCCTTTTCTACCATTGGCCTGGTAATGGGTGCAGATCCAAAAGCGGAAAAAGGAAATTATTCTTTTAAACAAACAGCTAATAAAATAAAGCCGGGTATGAAATTTTTCAGGGTACTGCATATTGAGACTGACGAAAATGCATTTGCAAGTAATACTATCCGGCTATCAAAATAATTTTCCGAATTAAACTTTTGTTTAATTCTGTTATACGATGTTTTCTTTGGGGGTTACAGAACCATGAGGTTCTTAACAAAAGCTGCATTTCTATGCAGCTTTTTTTTGTACAGGCAATTGCCTGATTTTCTTATACGCTTATTTTTAAAGTGATTACTTTGAATTTTATTGTACTTGAAAGAATATAAAATGCATTTTCTTTGCTAAACTGAAGCGGGGTTTATTCAATATTAATATACAGCTTAGTTAGATCCAGCTTTTACAGCTATCTTCTATATGTAGTAAAAGTTTAATAATGCCACCTCACATACGCCTCCATGGCTGCATACTGCGTCATACCCAATTGTGCAAAAAGGCGGGCGGTACTGGCATTGCGTTCTTCGGCCCGCTGCCAAAACTCCCTGTCGTCGCTGCCCTGGAAGGGTACACTATCTTTTTGCGATTGATGAATGAAAATACCGTTGCGTTTTTTTACTACCTGCTCCGGGCTCATAGGTATGGCCATTTCTATTTCGGTAATATCCCATTCCTGCCAGGCACCTTTGTATAACCACATCCAGCAATCGTTTAGCCATTCAGCACCTTCTGACCGCAATCTTTCAAGTGCAGCTATCACTACATCAAAACAAACTTTATGCGTACCATGCGGATCTGCAAAATCTCCTGCGCAAAAAATTTGCTGCGGTTTTAACTGCATAAGCAATTGCATGGTTTGTAATATATCCGCTTCTCCCATCGGATTTTTTTCTATAGTACCCGTTTCGTAAAAAGGAAGATTTTGAAAATGAATCTGATCTTCTGTTAATCCCACATATTTACAGGTGGCTTTAGCTTCGCATCTTCTTATCAATCCTTTTATCTCCCTTATTTCTTCAGTATCTTTTTCTGTAGATTTTTTTGTTTTTAAAAACGCAGTGGCATCATCTAAAATTTTTTTGCTTTTTGTTTCATCTATATCAAACATGTTTTCAAACCCTACGGCAAAATCAATAAAGCGGGTTACAAACTCATCGGTAACTGCAATATTGCCGCTGGTTTGATAAGCTACGTGTACTTCATGCCCCTGGTCGTGCAGGCGCATAAATGTGCCACCCATACTTATAATATCATCATCAGGGTGTGGCGAAAAAATTAAACATTTTTTTGGAAAAGGAATATTGCGTTCAGGATGTTTCAGCCTGCTTTCTGTGGGTTTCCCGCCCGGCCAGCCGGTAATACTGTCTCTTAAAAGATAGTACACCTGCAGGTTTATTTCGTACGCATCACCTTTCTCTGTAAGCAAATCGTTAAGACCATTATCATTATAATCATGATTGGTAAGGCTAAGCAATGGTTTTTTTAGTTTGAGTGCAAGGTTTATAACGGCACGCTTTATCATGGTGGCATCCCACTCACATTCGCCGGTAAGCCACGGATATTTAAAACGGGTAAGTTCCGATGCGGCTGCTTCGTCTACCACAAAACTGCAGTCGTCATGATTTTGCAGTAAGGATGCGGGTATATCTTCTGTATCATCTTTTTCTACTGCTTTCTGTATTACCGGAGCCTTGGTTTGGCCCCATGCCATAAGAATAATTTTTTTAGATTTTAAAATGGTATTAATGCCCATGGTTATAGCCATACGTGGCACCTGGCTCATATTACCAAACTCATAAGCATTGGCAATGCGGGTGCTGTTATCTAAAGTTATTAATCTTGTTTTGCTGTAAATGCCACTGCCGGGTTCGTTAAAACCAATATGGCCATTAACCCCAATGCCCAGTATCTGTAAATCAAGTCCACCAGCTTCTTCAATTTGTTTTTCATAATTAAGACAATGTTCTTTTATGCGGTCTTTTGCAATTGTTCCATCGGGCAGGTGATAATTGCTCGGTTCTATATCGGTATGCTCAAATAAATTTT
>JAYVGA010000551.1:0-6310 GCA_043772635.1 Chitinophagaceae bacterium | reverse complement strand
AGGTGGAAGGGTGGCCATTTTTTTTTGGGGAAAGACTAATGGCGGCATAGAGTTTACCATAGTTGCAATGATAAAAATGAAAAATTTATACAGATTAAGTTTTCTTCTTGAAATCATGTTCGCATCAATAGGAATGGGTTGCTATTATTATTTCAGGCCAGGCGATTGGACAGGATTTATTTTTGTTTTAATAATATACGGAGCCGTTCTTTCATCTTTAATTATAGGAAGGATGATTATAGCAGCAACGGAAAGGCATGTTAAATTGAAAATTGAATACATAATTGTCGGTCACATTGCCAATGCTATAAAGATTTTTGCAATGCTCATCCTGTTGTGTTTTGCTGCTTATTTTTTAATTATAACAAGTGAGGTGGCTTATGCTAATCTCCGGCGAAACCTGCTTTACTTTGTAGTTCTCTCTGCTTTTATTATCTGGCTACTGTTTTCTTTTTTTAATTTCCTGGCCTATATGTTCTTTGCCAACCTTAATAAGAAAGTTACTGTTCCCGAACTGGAGGTAACAGCGCAAAGCCTTTAATATTTCCCTCATGTCAGGAAAAAGTACAACTAACGCAAGTCCATAGCCGCCGCCCGTGAGTGCAACCGGTTCCCACCGGCGCCTGTGTTCCGCAGAATCCCCTGTGTCTATTAATTCTGCCGGACTGCCGCATTAGGCTGTACAGGTTGTTTATGTATTTAGAATTACAAATGTTCTATGCTTGAAAAAAATATGACGCTCCACAGCCCTTTTTACTTTTTGCATAATTTACTTAATTTTGTTTAAAATGTACAATGATGAAACAAAAAGGAAACTTGAAAATATCATTCGAGGAAGCCTCATTGAAGGGGCTTCGGATCATTGCACAGCAGTCCGCAACTTCTTATGTGCAGGCTTTAGCACAAGTACAACGGTTAAAAGAGACTTCGAAAGTAAACTCCTCGTTAAAAAAGAACAGGAGTCAGAATTAAGAAACTACGCTACCCATCATCAACTTTGGGTTGAGCATTTACCAGAATAATATTTAACCAGGGGCGGTGAATCAAAAGTTTACCTGGATATTGACAGCAGGCATGTAATAAAGATCAATGATGCCATCTATTATGCAACATGGCTGGAGTATTTAAACAGCCTGCTATTGCACAATCTTATTTTTAAAGATACTGCGTATTCATTCATTGGGTTTATTGATCTGGATAATGTGCTGCATGCGGTTGTAAGGCAGCCTTTCATTACAGCTGATGGGCAGGCTGCATTGGATGATATCCGTGCCTTCCTGGAGTATAATGGATTTGAAAATACCCGGCGGCATGATTATTTTAATAAAACTTACGGACTAATCCTGGAAGACATGCATGATGAAAATGTTATTTTAAAATCTGAAAAATTGTTTTTTATAGACACTGTTTTTTATACTGTTGCAGAAGTATAAAATAAAAAATCTTTTCTCTATTCACACTCACACAGGTGTTACGCAGAATCACCTGTGTCAACTTTTGCTGTCGCCGGTAGCAGCCATCTGGTCTCCGCCCAACGCCTTTAGCGGATAATCCAACCATTCATATTTCCTCCTTTCTACGTCGTTTATTTACCCAAACCGGTTGTTTGTTTACTTGCACTCACGCCTTTTAAATTTATTATATAATCTTGCCCCTGCATCGTATTGATGCTTTTAAAACTGATAAATTAAAAAATCATGAAAATTTTATTCTTTGTAGCGCTCAGCTTTATTACTGACTGCGCACAGGCACAAACATTTTTATTTATTGATGAGCCAATGAGCCCTTTTTGCAAACTAATGGCGCCATTGATGGGGTTGTTTATTGTGGGAGCTATTGGATATGCGGTTGTGAAAGCAATCAGCGGGAAGGATAAAGCTTCATAGATGTACGGAAATGAAGATACTAGTGTGCAGATGTAAAGAAAGACATCCTGTTAGACTGTGCTGAACTGCAATCCTGATGAACATGGGATGCCTGCACTGGTGCAAAATACTCCCAGCGGTTTATAACCGCAGCAATGTGTAACGAACAGTTATAAATTATCCACTCAAAAAAATTAAAATCTCCAACATTTTTTTTTGTACTTAATAAAACTAACAATAGCTTTCAGCATAAAACAACCATGGCAGTGTATGTGGCTGCTGCATTGTTTTAAAACAGCTGTTACTTATGAGGTATAAACAACAATTTAAAATAGTTTTTCTGTTTGCTGTGGCATTAAGTGTATTAAACAGCTGCAGCCGCAAAGAAGAAAATGATTACACCGGCTGGCAGGTATATGGCGGCACCAAAGAAGGCAGCCGTTATTCTTCGCTTACACAAATAGATACCAATAACGTTGCACAGCTTGCAGTGGCATTTACATACCATACCGGCGATGCAGACACAGCCCATCATTCGCAGATACAATGCAACCCAATTGTAGTGGATGATATTTTGTTTGGCAGCACGCCACAACAAAAAATATTTGCTATTGATGCAGCAACCGGAAAAGAAAAATGGGTGTTCAATCCCCTGGATAGTGCAGGTGGCAGTACCGGCTTTTTTATTATGAATAATATCCGTGGCATTTGTTACTGGGGCAATGAAAAAGATAAACGGATATTTTTTACCGCAGGTTCTTATTTACATTCCGTTGATGCCCTTACAGGAAAACTGGATACTGCATTTGGGAAAAAAGGAAAAATAGATTTGCATGAAGGGCTGGGCCGTGATGTAAAAGATTTATTTATAACCTTTACTTCTCCCGGAGTAGTGTACAAAGATTTTATTATTATTGGCAGCCGGGTAGATGAAGGTGCCAATGCAGCCCCCGGCCATATACGGGCATACAATGTACACAGCGGAAAACAGCAATGGATTTTTCATACCATTCCGCAGCCGGGCCAGGAAGGTTATGAAAGCTGGGACGACCCCAATGCGTACAAACATATTGGTGGTGCCAACTGCTGGAGTGGTTTTACACTGGATGAAAAAAAAGGAATTGTATTTGTGCCCACAGGTTCTGCTTCGTATGATTTTTATGGCGGCATGCGAAAAGGAAATAATTTATTTGCAGATTGTTTACTGGCATTGGATGCAGCCACCGGAAAAAAAATCTGGCATTTTCAAAACATTCATCATGATATCTGGGATAGAGATTTACCCACACCGCCTGCACTCGTAACCGTTATAAGAAATGGTGCAGCAATAGAAGCTGTGGCACAGCCAACAAAAACGGGTTATGTGTATTTATTTGAACGTACAACCGGCAAACCTCTTTATCCCATTAATGAAATGCCTGTGCCGCAAATGACGGATTTAACCGGCGAAAAAATTTCACCCACACAACCAAAGCCTACTTTGCCTGCACCATTTGTACGGCAGGTGTTTAATGAAGCAGATATAAACAAACTGGTGAGTAATGCAGAGCAAAAAGAAATTGCTGCCAAATTAAAATCGTTGAACAATGATTTCTTTATGCCACCATCAAAAAAAGGTACGGTTATTTTTCCGGGTTATGATGGCGGTGCAGAATGGGGCGGCCCTGCGTTTGATAAAGAAACCGGATTGCTGTATGTAAACGCCAACGAAATGCCGTGGATACTTACCATGAAAGAAGTGGACACTAAAGCTGCAGTAAATGAAAACTGGTTGCGGGCAGGCAGGCGTTTGTACACGGCAAATTGTGTAGCTTGCCATGGCACTGAGTTGCAGGGCAGCGGAAATTTTCCATCATTGCTTGGCATCAATAAAAAATATACTGCTGCTTCTCTGAATGAACTGCTACTGGGCGGCAGAAGAATGATGCCGGCATTTAAACAGTTAGCAACAGAAGAAAGAAATGCCATTGCTTCTTTTATAATGGGTAATAAAAAAGAGCAGCAAAAAAAGTTTTTCATACCGGTTGTAGCAGATAGTTTTTTAAACCTGCCTTACACCGGTACGGGCTATAATAAATTTTTAACCAAAGAAGGCTGGCCTGCAATCCAACCGCCCTGGGGAACGCTTAACGCCATAAACCTAAACACCGGAAAAACGGAATGGAAAATTGCATTGGGGCAAACAGCAATTGGTAAAGAAAAAGGCATTGTAACAGGTACAGAAAATTATGGTGGCCCTGCGGTAACAGCAGGCGGGTTGCTTTTTATTGCTGCAAGCAGCGATAGTAAATTCAGGGCATTTAATAAACGCAGCGGAAAATTATTGTGGGAATATGATTTGCCCAACAGTGCTTTTGCAACACCCGCTATATATGCCATTAATGGAAAACAATTTGTAGTAATTGCCTGTGGCGGTGGAAAGCTAGGCACTGTATCGGGTGATAGTTATGTGGCATTTGCATTACCAAATTAGTTGAAATAGTTTTTAAGAATTCTATTTTAATTATTGATTCATTATATACCCCACTGGTGTATTCTGCCGCAGGCAGGTCACTGGTGACAAATAATCCCAGCGGTTTATAACCGCAGCACAGCAAAACGAAACAGCTATAAATTAACTAACCCAAAAAATAAAAATCTACAATAATTGTTTTTGCACTTTTCAAAACTAACAATAGCTTTAACCCAAAACAATGCAAACTCCAGGTGATGAATACCGGTGAAATTATATTATACCAGAACCCCGATGGCAATATCAAAATTGATGTTCGGCTGGAAGATGAAACAGTTTGGCTTACACAGGCGCAAATGGCAGAATTGTTTGTTAAAGGCAGAACAACTATAACCGAACATATCCAAAATGTATTTGCTGAAGGCGAATTGGAGGAAAATGTGGTATGCCGGAATTTCCGACATACCACTCAACATGGTGCTATTGAAGGAAAAACGCAGGAAAAAGAAGTTAAACATTATAACCTTGATGTAATTATTTCCGTAGGCTACCGGGTAAAATCGGCACAGGGCACGCAGTTTAGAATATGGGCAACACAGCGCTTAAGAGAATACATCATTAAAGGTTTTGCATTAAACGATGACCGTTTTAAAAGCGGCAGCTCCATGAACTATTTTAATGAACTGCAGGAACGCATCAGGGAAATACGCATTTCGGAACGTTTTTTTTACCAAAAAATAAAAGACATTTATACTACCAGTATTGATTACGATGCAAAAGATGAAAAGACCATTGCATTTTTTAAAATAGTTCAAAACAAACTGCTTTGGGCCATCAGCCGGCAAACGGCAGCAGAGCTTGTATACAGAAGGGTAGATGCAAGTTTGCCATTATTAGGCATGCAATCCCTGGATAAAAAAAATACCGGGGCTATTAAAAAAACAGATATAATCATTGCCAAAAATTATTTAAATGAAGATGAAATAAAATTATTGGGTTTATTGGTAGAGCAATATTTAGCTTTTGCCGAAACAATGGCCCAACAGCGGGTGCCCATGTATATGAAAGATTGGATTGAAAGACTGGACAGTATTTTACAAAAATTGCTTTTAGCCACAAAGACGCTAAGCCACAAAGGAAAAAAGCAAAGCTTTTCTTCTACTTCGTGCCTTTGTGCCTTGGTGGCAAAACTTTTTCGCAGCGAAGCTGAGAATTTTTTTTCTTACTGTCATGGACAAAGGGCTTAAATTTTTCTTTTGTGATTGGCTCAACCCGGCATTTTTTTAATCGGGCAGCTTCAATGCGTAAATGTTATAACCATCGCCTTACACCAAAACACTGCAAACCTCCCTCAACATATTCAATAAAAATTTTGTTACCCAACATCAATTTTTCTCCCCACAAAAAAAATGATTTATATTTCCATAATAAATAACTGCTTCATGATAAAAAAAATTAGCTGCATCATTATCCTGCTTTCATTTGTTTTAAGTGCCACTGCACAAACAAAAAAAGACTCTTCCCTATCAGAACTCAACAATTATTTTAAACCCGTAAAATGGCGTTCCATCGGGCCTTTCCGTGGCGGACGTTCTAATTCGGCTACAGGTGTTGTTGGAAATATTAATACCTATTATATGGGTACCACCGGCGGCGGTTTATGGAAAACGGAAGACATGGGTATTAGCTGGAACAACATCTCCGACGGATTTTTTAAAACAGGTTCTGTGGGTGCGGTGGCCGTGGCAGAGAGTGATGCGAATGTAGTGTATGTGGGCATGGGAGAACATGCAGTACGTGGTGTAATGACAAGTGGCGGCGATGGTGTTTACAAATCTACAGACGCAGGCAAGAGCTGGAAAAAAATGGCCCGCCCGGATGACCCGGTCGGACGGGGACTGGATCTTACGCAACATATTGCCCGTGTGGTAATACATCCAAAAAATCCAGACATTGTTTTTATTGCAGCACAGGGTGCATTGTACAGCAAATC
>JAYVGA010000550.1:0-8147 GCA_043772635.1 Chitinophagaceae bacterium | reverse complement strand
GGTTACCCGAATTATCTGCTTCTACATCTGTATGAATAAATGCGCCACCAGATGTATCATGCGCACAGGTGTTATGAGATTGGATAGCATCCTGTTTAGTTCTTGCCAGCCAGCGATCAAGAATTTCCAAATGATCCCGGTGAAAAGTAAAAAATTCTGCACCTACCTGGGTAACACTAATTTCTTTTTTTCTTCTGTGCTGACCAACGCTTGTTTTAAAGTAGGGTGTTGGTACTGTCCAGCCTGTGCCTACTCCGTTTGGATGCCAAACATGATGAACCTGGTAAAAGATATCGGTAAATTCTTTTTCCGAAAGTACAATACCATCCTTATCATATACTAATGAAACGGGAAGTACGGGTTCAAACCTGAATCGTTTTCTTAAATCACTAATCCATTTTATAAATGCCCAATAACGGTTGCTGTAAGGTGCTTTAATTTCGTCTCTGCTCATTTCAGTACCTCCCTCTGATCCCGAAAAATGTCTCATGTTATTATAATACGCTCTAACAGCATTGCCCAAAGCATTTTCTGTCCAGCCTACGGGGAAGGCAGATCCATTTAAATTTACGGGCAGGGTTGGCCCTTCGGGCATACCCATACCGGGATACATATCCTGCCCGTTCCATGGGCGGAGTGGCGGCAAAAAATATTTGCCCCGCCACTCTTCATAGCTGGCAAGCATATAGTCAATATGATGGGTTAAAAATTGCTGCCCTGTTACAGGTGAACCTATAAGATTGGGTTTAAATTGAAGCGTCCAGCGCAAATGGTTTAATCCACCTGCCGGAATATGGGCTGAAGCGCCTAATTCGGAACTACCCATGTCGCCATAAATAAGTTCGTTCACAAAGTTGATTGAATTTGCTGCCATGATTATAAAATTTTTATTTTAATAAAAAAATCATTTAAATCATCTACTTGTGCTGTTAAGAATCTTATTAAAGTATAATTATACCGGGTAAATAAAAACCATAAAAAAATAGATATTGTAATTTCATTGTTACTAATTTATGTGCTCCTTAAAACCAGGCTCACATGATAAAAAAGCCAATCAGTATTTTTGTTTTAGTGTATTCTGTGCAGGATTATTTTGATTCCTGTTTTTTAAATCCTCATTATTATTTTCGCATATAAATACAATTACCGAATTTCTGCCTGCAGATTTTACCTGACGCAATGGAACTTGCATGTTTACATTTTTACGGATAGTTTGCTGTATGATAACGGCAGTTTTTAAATCGTCATTTCCTGCATACCTTATCTGCGATTCTTTAAAATAAAAAGGAGATAAGGGATCGGCACTGCTGTTGAAATTATTTTTAGAACTTACTATAAAATTACTGTTGGCTTTTAGTGCAGCAACTATTGCATTGGCTTTGGCATAACTCTGCTTATCGGTGTTGGAGCAAAAAAACACTTCTATATTTGTTTTATTTACTACCGGCATTACTGGCGGCAGTGCTGCCGGTATAAGCCGGGCAAGCGGCACAGTATCTGTAACACTGTAGTTGTATGCGTAAATTTTTTGCTGATAATTATAAAATAAGGTATCTACCGTTTTTACTGTTTTATATTTATTGCTTTTATCCAGCAATGCATTGCCTTTTACGGTATAAATGGCTGTAAAACCCAGTGGATTTAATTGCAGTGTAAAACTGGTATCTACAGGCCTGTTGCTAATTTTAACCCCTTTATTTATAGTTTTTATCCTGGCGTACATATCTTTTGCAGGCATACTTGTTAGGGCCCCAAATTTATATACGGTATCTGCAAAATATTTTTCCAGTGCAGCAGGATTTTCTCTTGCAAGCTGATAAAAATAATCGGTAATATTTTGAAAACGGTAGGCTATAGCAAATTCAATTTTTTCTTTAATGTTGGCAAAAGTGTCCTGGTAAGCTTTATCCAGGTTGTTATATTTTTCTGCCATCACCAGGTTAAATTCCAGTTCTGCCTGCTCCGATGAAGTAGAGTAAGCTGTGGCAAAATCTGCAGCTTTGGTTTGCTCAATATTGTTTACCATCACTGTAGTATCTCTAACAGCTACCTCTCCTGAATTATAATTAACAGAACCAACAATATAAAATGCACCTGCAATAAGCAATACTAAGAAAGGCAATATCCATAACAACCGGGTTCTTTTCTTTTTTATCTCCAGGCTTTTAATTTCTATTAAATTTTCTTTCTTCTTTAATTCTTCGGCAAGTTGTGTAGTAGCGTGTTGCTGATCTGCATATTTTCTTTCCAACTCTGAGTAATCTATCACTTCTTCTCCTTTAGCTTTTTTAATAAGAAGGTCTCTTGCATTTTTTATAAGATGAATATTTTGCAAATCGTTTGCAAGCACTGCAGCAATGTTTTCATACACATATCCTAAATCCTGCGGATCGGTAGTGCCTCTTTCTGTTACAGCCAGCCTCTCGCCAAAGGCGTACAATGTTTTGTAAGGAATTTTTAACTGCCCTATAACTTCTGTGGGGGTAACACTAAATTCATCTGCATTGGTTTCTTTCCTGGGCAGCCAGTCCAGCATATCTGCAGATTCGGTATAAATTTTTTTCATCCATTCATCCAGCAACAGAGTTTCTGCATTTTCTATCCTGCATGGTATGGGCAATACCCTTAACCTGAAGCGGTCGTAAATAATTTGTTTTTGCCCGTTAATGGCTTTGTGTGCCACTTCTTTAATACCATTAAAACTCTGATCGTTCAGGCTGAATAATAATACAAGTATATCGGGCATATGTATAGAGCAAATGCCACTGCTATCGGTAAGGCCTGTACGACTGTCTATCAAAATAAAATCATAATGCTCCAGCCAATATTCCCGCAGGTCTTCCATATACTGGCCGCCATCAGACTCTGCATAAAAAGAAGTGTAATCAAACTGCCTTACTTTATTAAAATACCCTTCATCTCTTTTGCCTGCAGTTATCAGATCCAGTTGGGTATTATTATCCGGTCTTATGGTAGTAGTATATAATTTCCAATCCAGCTCGTCTACCTTTATTTCTTTACTTTGCTCTTTAAGACTTAACAAATCTATCAGCCCCTGTTTTTGCTGAACCTCTTTTACATTTAAATGTTCTTTAAAATAATTTTCTATGCCCGGTGCTTCAAGGTCCCAGTCTATCAATAATATTTTATAGCCCCAGTTAGCCATTAACACAGCAATATTGGCCATAGCCATAGAGCGGCCCACACCACCCTTGTAAGAATAAAAAGTAATTACCCTGCTTACTTTATTTTCTATCGCTACCATGTAATGGGGTTTTGTGTAATGGTTTCTGTTTGCTCTACCTTACCTGCAAAATACCGGTTAAGCTCTGCTATGGTTTTTGTGCGGCCTTCACTGGTTTCAAAAAAAGGATCCATGTCTGGCACATTATTTATAATATCTGCTATGCTGCATATATCGGCCTGTAGTTTTTCCTGGAACTTTAAAAATTTATCGCTTTTAAAAAAGGCTTCGCCTACCACATTAAAATCACTGTAATCAAGATAAGAGATATGATGAGCCAGCTCCGGAAAGGGATCAATATCCCTGTACAACACGGGCCATATAAGCGTTCGGGGAACCGTATCTGCCCCCAGTTTATGATGTTCCTGCTTGTATTTCATAGTAAGAAATTCTTTTACACACCATTCGCTTCTTCTAAAATATGGGGGCGACCATATAGATACCATGCATTTGGAATACATGAGATTTCTAAAAAGTTCGTTACTGAAATCTACCCCGGGTGTAAGTGCGCTGGTATCTATAAATATTTTAGGCTCGTGCGGAAGGTTGTCATTTAAGTATTCCTTAAAAAAAGGAAGGAATATTTCACTGAGCCATTGTTCATTGATTTTACCCCTTTTGTAAGAAATAAAAACATCATACAGATAAGCCATATTAAATAAATTAATGGTTTATGATGAAACTTTTCTACAACTGGTATCAGTGAAAGCAGGAGCATTAAAACTGGGGAAAGAATAATATTTGTATACCCGGATTAATGTAAAGCTAATATCTGCAAAAAAAACAGCAATATCAAACATTAAGGCAATTAATTAATGATAAGCAGCAAACTATCCCTTTAAATTATCTTTTATATCTACCTTTTTTTAAGATTATTTATATCATAAAATAGCAGAATTTTAAAATGATGGCACGGTTTTATCATTACAGGTACACAACAGCAAAAGTTTATTAACTGCCAGATAAAATATTTTATACATCTTACAGTTTTTAAACATCTTTTAAACCTCAAATAAATGTTATGAAAAAAATTATTTACTTAGTCGTAATTGCAGCTGCCTTTGCAGCCTGTAAAGGAAAAAATTCTGATTTGAATGCCAACAAAGAAATGGTAGTGTTAACCGACTCTTCTTTTTACAACAGCAGTTATCTTAGCGATACAGGTGCAGTAGCAAACAGAGATGAATTTATAAATAATGGTACTGTTGTATCGGGCAAAGCAACCGTTGCGGAAGCTAAAAGTACACCCAGGAGAAATACACGTTCCGGCAGCAGCAACGGAAGTTACGGCAGCAATAGTTCTGGCAGTAATTCCAGCAGTGGAACAGGTACTACAACCAACAGGAAAAAAGGAATAAGTAAGGCGGCTAAGGGTGCGATAATTGGTGGTGTAGGCGGTGCAGTTGCAGGTGCTGTAATTGGTAAAAATGGTAAGGGTGCTATCATTGGCGGTGCTATTGGAGCAGCAGGTGGTTATATAATTGGAAGATCTAAAGACAGAAGAGATGGACGGGTACGTAACTAATTTAAACCAGTTAAAATCCAATATTTTCTTTTAAATAAAATAAACAAACACCCATGCTCTATTTATTTTGAGCGTGGGTGTTTTCTTTTAAATTATAATTATTATTTTTGAATTTATGGCAGCATGTAATTTCAGCATTCCCTTTACTGGCGATGCATCATCAGTTTTAGACAAAGCAAAAGAAGCAGTAGAAAAACAAAGCGGTAGTTTTACCGGTGATACAAACAGCGGTAATTTCAGGGTTAGCTTTTTTAGCCAGGAAATTATTGGTGCTTATACAGTATCGGGCAATGAGCTTAATATTATTATAGAAAGCAAACCCTTTATGGTTCCATGCAGTGCTATAGAAAGCTTTTTAAAGAGTAAAGTGGTTTAATAATTTTACCTACTCACTTTTTAAAACAGTTACAGAATTATAATATCGCTGAGTAATACAGAAGATAAAATTCTGATTTTATAGTTTAGATGGGTAGATTAAAAATATTTTCAATATTCTAACCTTATTAAATATTTCTCCCATTTCTAAAACGTTCCTTCTTAAATATTTTTGAATCTCCTCATTCATCCTCCATATTTAACCTTTCATCTAATTTTATGACTTTTGTTAAGAAAAGGTTTTTCAATTTGCGGCCTTACTAAAGCAGCGTGCAAACAATTGTTGTTTCTCCTTTTGAGCCATGAAATTTATTTTTATCATATCCCTTTTTCTACTTTCTTTTTTTGCTGTACAGGCACAGGACAGCGTGCGTTATATAAAATCCATAAGAACTGGTTTGCCTGTAAAAATTGATGGAAACATAAACGACGAGGCTTGGAAAACAGCTTCAAAGTTTGAAAACTTTACAGAGTTTAAACCCACATACGGCAAAAAAGAAACTGAAGATACCAAAACAGAAATCTGGCTTTTGTATGATGATAACGCCATTTACGTAGCAGGTTATTGCCACGAAAACAGCAAAGATTCTATTTCTACAGAGTTGGTAGGCCGGGATGTTATTGGTGTAAATGATTTTGCAGGAATTTTGTTTGATACCTATTCTGATAAAATAAATGGAGTGGGATTTTATGTAACTGTCCTTGGTGAGCAGTACGATGCCAAATATTCCTTAAATAATGAAGATGATAGCTGGAGTTCTGTTTACGAAACAGCAACAAAGATAACTGACAAAGGGTGGTATTTTGAAATGCTCATTCCCTATTCTGCCTTAAGATTCAGTAAAAATAAAATACAAAACTGGGGTGTGAATGTAATACGCAAAAGAAATAAAGTGGGTAAGCAGCTTAGCTGGAACCCCATTGATCCAAATAAATTTGGCACCATGAACCAGGCGGGCATTTTAACCGGTATAGAAAATATAAAATCGCCGGTGCGCCTTTCTTTTTCGCCTTATTTTTCTACCTACGTAAATAAAGCACCAAAAACAAACCAAAATAAAAATGTAAGTGCATCGGTAAACGGTGGTATGGATGTAAAATATGGATTGAGCAAAGCCTTTACTTTAGACGTTACACTGATACCCGATTTTGGGCAGGTACAAAGCGATAACCAGGTGCTTAATCTTTCGCCTTTTGAAGTAAAATTTAATGAAAACCGCTCTTTTTTTACAGAGGGCACAGAACTTTTTAATAAAGGAAATTTTTTTTATAGCCGCCGGGTAGGAGGCAGGCCCATTAACAGTTACCGTGCAGACAGTACAGAAACGCTTTTAGATAATCCATCAGAAACAAAACTGGTAAACGCTACAAAGCTAAGCGGAAGAACAGCCAAGGGACTGGGCGTGGGAATTTTTAATGCCATTACCAAACCACAATATGCTACCGTATTAAAAAACAGTACAGGCCAGGAGTACAAAGCAGAAACCAGCCCATGGACAAATTATAATATTCTGGTGCTGGATAAAACCCTTAAAAATAACAGCAGCATTACTTTGGTTAATACCAATGTTATGCGTAGCGGTGCAACATATGATGCAAATGTAACAGCAGGGTTGTTTGATATTTACGATAAAAAAGTAGACTGGAATGTGTGGGGCAAAGCTGCCAACAGCAGGCTGTTTGGTGTAAACCAGGGAAAAGATGTAAGCGGCATGTTGTATGAAATAAACCTGGGCAGGTTTCGTGGCCCGTTTAATTTTGAAATACACCAGCATGCTGCTGATGAAAAATACCAGCAAAACGATATGGGCTATTTTACCAATAATAATTATATTAATACGGGTTTTGGAAGCTGGTACAAGTTTAACAAACCAAAGTATTTTTATAATAACATTTTTATTTTTGCCGGCGGTAATTACTCGCAGTTGTATAAGCCAAGAAGGTTTCAATACGCAGAATTTTTTGCCAGGGTAAACAGCCAGCTAAAATCTTTATGGGGTGTGGGCATGCGTGCTGGCTTTACGGGCAACCAGCAGGATTTTTATGAACCCAGGATAGATGGCAGAATATTTAAACGGCCCGGTAATACCAGGGTGGGCTTTTATATAAACTCTAACATGGCAAAAAAATACTCTGCCCAGGTAGATGTGAACCAGCAATTTTACAAAAAGTATAATGGACACCTGTCTGAAATTTATTTTTCTAATCAATACCGTTTTAACGATAAACTTACTGTAGCAATAAGTACGCTTAACTCCCATGCAAAAAAAGATATAGGCTTTGCTTTTTTACAAAACGACAGCATTTATTTTGGGCTGAGAAAAAGAACAACAGTAGAAAATAATTTTACCGTGAAGTATAATTTTAATACCAAAATGGGTATTAATTTCAGAGCAAGACATTACTGGAGCAAAGTAGTGTACCAGCAATATTTAAGCCTTAAAGATGATGGCTACCTGCAGCCTTCCAATGCAGCAAATTATAATGCAGAAAGTAATGTAAACTTTTTTAATATTGATATGGTATATACCTGGCAGTTTGCATTGGGCAGTTTTATTAATATCGGCTGGAAAGATGCAGGCGCACTTTACGACCAGCGTACCAGTGCTAAATATTATAAAAACCTGGGTAATACCCTGGGTGCCCCACAGGAAAATAATTTTTCTGTTAAGGTTATTTATTACCTGGATTATTTGTCATTGAAAAAGAAATGAAGAAAGGTGAATGGTGAATGGTGAATGGTCAATGGGCGAATGGCGAATGTCGAATGTAAGAATATCGAATGTCAAATTTAGGAATATTGAATGCAGGAATGGAATTGAGAATGGGGTATCATGGTAATTCGTACATCCATTTTTTTAAGTGCTAACGATTTATCATTTTTAAATCCCAGCATCATAAACCTCCCGAACTTCTTAAACCTGTTAAACTTTTGAAACCTTTGAAACCTCTTAAACCTGTGAAACCCCTTAAACCTTTGAAAGCCCTTAAACCTTCTTACCT
>JAYVGA010000549.1:0-6875 GCA_043772635.1 Chitinophagaceae bacterium | reverse complement strand
CCAGACCACAGCTACAACAAGCGTTAAAAATCTTATTGCACAGTTTAGCGGGGCTACTAAAAATGGCAAACTAAAATTCTACCTTAATTATTCAGGTTTTGGAGGATCTAAAGATGGGCTTAACCCTAGCGGACTTAAATCTTTAAACCAGTATGATGCTGTGGTGACAGGTACCATCAGCCCTAAATTTAATATAGGTTATAATGGCACTGTTCAATCCAGAAAGCAGGTTAGTGGCAGCAGCGGAAGCTGGGTTGGAAATGCATTGTATTTTAATTTTGATCCTACAGATAATATTGGCCTCACACTCAGAAGCGAATATATCAGTGATAACAAAACCATTTACTACAATACAAAAAGCATATTTGCAAACACCATTTCTTTACTTAAAAAAGTAGGGCCGCTTACTATTATCCCGGAGCTGCGGTTTGAAACTGCGCAAAGCGGTTTTTATTTAAAAAGTGATGGAGCCACCAGCACCAAATCCACTGCCAGTGCACTATTGGCTGTAATGTATAAATTTTAATTATCTTTTTCTTATATGGCGGCAATCGTTAAGAAAAGAGCTCCTGTTTTTATAGGGGCTCTTTATTTTTTATTATTACAATAAGAGGAACTCCATATTCTTTTTAAATTATATTCTTCAAATTTTAATGTACAGTTTATAAACATAACCAGCTTTTGAATAATTTAAGAAGCTGTTTGAGTTAATAATTTTTAATACCAGCTAAAGATTTTCATAGCATCAGAGTTGTGTCACAATCCCTGTCTGCTGGCGCAGCCAGGCAGGCTTTCATCGGCATACATAATGGCAACATTTTAGACCCTGTAATAAATTTCAGGCAAATAACTCAAACAGCTTATAAAATACAGCTTCTTAAATTTTAATTATAAACTACACGCTGGTAGCTTTTGTGTTTCATGGAAGCATTCACTAACCAACAATTTAATCTAAAATAATATCTGATAATTATATTGGCACGATGGACTTCTATATCCAGCAATGTAATCCTGCAAACAAAAAAAGAAATACCAAAAGATATCGCCCTAAACTTGAGTAAAAAGGCAAATGGTATAACTAATAAATTATAACGAAGCAGTATCCAAAACTTTCAAAAAAGTGTATGGGCAACTACTAACCTGCAGCCAAAATAACTCCTCCTGCTAATAATTCTTGGCTTAATAATTGTTACATAAAACGAAGAGCTGGCAAACAGAGCACTACGATTAACCGCTTCACGACAAGTCTTTTGAAACAGTTATTCTCTCCTTAACCGGTTCTTCTATTTTCCCAAACATTTTATTTTTTTGTCGTGAAGCCGGAATACTATTCTTTACCGCTTTCGTTGTATATGGTAATGCAAAAGCAGGACCATCCCCGCTGTTCCTTACAACAGTCGGTATATAATCATCTGCATTTAATAATAACAACAGCCTTTGGCGAAATGAGCAATGATGCCAACTTTGGCTGCTGGATATGGGAAAATGATTTTGATAATTTAACATCAAATAATAAAATAAGAGAACAGATAAAACAATCGCTGCTGCATGCAGTGCAACAGTACGAGCCCCGTGTACAAAATATAAAAGTAGATGTGCTGATAAAGCAGGAGGAGCTGCTGGCTAAAGTAAATGGCCGGCATGTAAAAAAAATGCTGCAGATCTGTATTACGGGGCGCCTGGCTGCAACTAAAGAAGCGATTGTTTACAACGACCGGTTTTTTACCGGGCCTTTATCTTATTCTTAAACGCTAATCTTTTTTAATAAAATGACCGGCACCAGGCAATATATAAAAGACAGGATGATGCAATCGGCTGCACGTTTTTGGGGCTTACCCGAATCTGATACCGATGCAGGGTTTGATCCACTGGTAGGTTTGCTCATGGGGGCATGCGCCACAGAGCTGGAAAAAATAAATGGCGAAATTGAAAACAGCCGCTCCAGGGTACTGGAAAGACTGGTGCAGTTACTTTCGCCGGAAGCCCTTACTGGTGTACTGCCGGCACATGCCATTGCATACGCACTGCCATCAGAACAAACTTCAAAAACTTTTCCGGAAGATCAGTTTTATATAAACAAACGCTCTGCGGCAAAACAGGATGAAGAACAGGCAGAACAAAAAGAAATTTATTTTTCGCCGGTTACCAGTTTTGTTTTACATAAAGCTGTGGTAAAATACAAAGCAGCCGGCAATAAAATTATTGGGGTAGATTTTAATAACAGCTCTCCCCAAAATATTTTTGCTGAAGAAAATAATACGCTGCCTGCAAACCAGCTATGGCTGGGCATTGAAGCAAAATCGCTCAACCTTGATGGCCTTCGTTTTTATTTTGATGTAGTGCACCAGTCTCAAAAAAAACAATTCTTTAATCAATTGCCAAAAGCAGCATGGTATGCTGAAGAAAAAAAAATCAATCACCAGGCCGGTTACCCTGTAAAAACCAATGCACAAAATTATTTTGATATAGATGCCGTACTAAACCGGGACATCAGTGTTACCGAAAAATCAGACAGTCATATTCACCAGTTTTACAGCCATCACTTTATTACGCTTAATGATGCAGGCAATACAACAGGAAAAAAATATGTAAAAAATGATTTACCCAAAGCCATTACCCATACTTTTAGCCAAAAGGAACTTGCGCAAATACATGCTGCATCGCTCTACTGGCTTTGCATTCAGTTTCCCGAAGATATAAGCAGTAATATGCTGGAAGAAATAATAGTAAGCACCAATTGTTTTCCGGTGGTTAACCGGCATTTGTACGATATTAATTACCGCCTCAGAGAATTTGTAAATATTATTCCGTTATTATCGGAAGAAACATTTTTAGATATTTATACCATTGCCGACCAGCAGGGCAAACAGCTGCATTTAAAAAATAATAATGATGCAGATGAAAACGATTTTTCTATACTGCTGCGCTATGGTGGTGTAGGCCGTTTTGATAACAGGGAAGCAGCAGAAACGGTAGATAAACTGTTGCAGTTATTAAGAGAAGAAACCGCAGCTTTTTCTATTTTAGGAAACGATTTTTTACAAAACGAAATGACGGCTCTACAACAAACTATTAATAAACTGGAGCAACAAATAACCAATAAACAATTATTAAAAGGCAGCACGCCTTATTTGGTTATCAATAATAAACTAACCGGCAGCCCCCAAACTATTTATATAAAGTTCTGGAGCAGTAATGGTGCTGCAGCCAATTTAATAAAGGCTGCATCCACATTAAACGTTTACAGCAGCAGCCAGTTTGAAACCGGTACTGCCAGGCTCATAACCAGCACACAGGGTGGCAGAAACAAACTAAACGATTCAGAAAAAGTGCTGGCATATAAAAGTGCTTTGCTTAGCAAACAAAAACTGGTAACCAACGAAGATATAGCTGCTTTTTGCAGGTTACGCTTAGCACTTACCGATGCGGCAGTACAAATAAAAAAAGGATGCGATACCCTGCCAGGCCATCAGCACGGGTTGATAAGAACACTGGATGTTCATATCAGCCTTCATCAAAAAGACATCAGCAGTTTGCAGGAAAAAGGCAGCATAACTTTTTGGCAAAAAGACCTGGAAACAGCCATTGTGCAGCACTCTAATTTTTTTATCCCGGTAAGGGTTTTCATTAGTAAAATGCTACGGGTAAAGTGACAAAACTTAAAAAAATAGCATTGAATTTAAAAGAAGTTCCGGCAGATATACGGGCAGAAGTTTTATTGGCGCAATCTATAGAGCATGGCTTATTACACAAAGAATTTACAGTACAGTCGGATGCATTTTTTTACCGTAATTATGCAGATGATTTGTACAGGGTACATTATAATGAACAAAAAGGGTACAAAACATTTCTTGCTTTACATCTTTCCCGGCCTGGCCTGTACGATACACTTCCGGAAGGATTGTTTTTTCAAACAGGACAAACTGCAGCTGCCACAAAAACCGCTGCAGAAATGGCGGAAGAATGCCGGACAAATAAAAAAAAGGAAAATGAAATAAGAAAATTTTTTGCTCCTTTTGAAAATGAATTCTTTTTACAAACACTAAAAAATGAAATTACAGAAACAACCCTCTTGCAGGGGCTGCGCAACGGATGGCTAAAAGAATATTTTATAGATTTTTGGAAACTGCCGCCCCATATTCCTGCAAGTGCCGCATTAATACTCGTAATGTTTTTACCCTACGTGCACCATATTGCAGGCAACATAACCGCTACTGCAGGTGTACTGCAAAAAATAATTAATGAGCCCGTAACCATTAAATTAATCTATGCCAATGATACCAGTGCAAACACTGCCTGTAATATTTTGGGTAATTATGCTTTAGGCAGCCAGCTTACCTGTGGCCAAAGTTTTACAGAGCAGTATCCCGTAGCCATAGTAAGTATTGGCCCACTGCAAAGAACAAAGGGATATCAATATGTTGAGGGCGGTAATTATTTTTTGCTGCTGCAAACATTTTACAACTATTTTATTCCGGCAAATGCAGACGTAACAACAACAATATTATTAAAACCGGGTGTAGATAAATTAATATTAAACCAAAAAGAAGATGCTCCCCTCTTGGGCATATCATCGGTATTATAAAATATTATGGAAAAATTATTTACAGGTGAACTATTAAGAATGCTGGGTATCCTTGGCCTGGGCGGTTTTTCGCTAATGGTTATAGTGAGCCGGGTGGTGGGTAAAATACGGGGGAGCTTTCAACCTTATTTAAAGGATTCTATTATTTATATTTTGGTAGTTGCCTTGTTTTTTGCCGCAGTTGGCTTTTTGGGGTATCCACTCATATTTGTTAACCCGCTGCGTTCATTTATTATTTTTCAATTGATATTTATTTTGCTGGGTATTGTACATATTTATTACCTGCCAAAATTTTTAGGCTGGGCAGCAGATGAAAAGGCATTCCTCATTACGGTGCTGTATACAATTATAGGCGCCGTGTTTGGTTACATGTTTTTTGTGGTTGTTTTTAAATGGATAAACAGGGATGGATATCATTACATAGCAGGCTCCAGTATTTTATTTTTTATCATTCCGCTTTTTGTATACCGTACATTTTTAAAAGCCATTGCTATACCGCCTAAAATTTTCAAGGAGTGGTTTTACCCTGTTAATAAAGAAGTACAGGAGCCCGATGATGATAAATTAAAAAATATGCTGGTCATCAGTTTTGAATTTCAGAAAAAATTAGATGAAGCACACTTTACCAACTTTAGAGCCAAAGCGCCAAGGGATATGGAGTTTGGCCAGTTGTTTTATTATTTTATTAATGATTACAGCGAAAGGCATCCCAACAGTAAAATTGAATTTGCAGATACCGGCATGGAACCATACGGCTGGATATTTTATAAAAAACCAAGATGGTACAGCATTAATACTTTGTATATAGATTCGGAAAAAACATTTTATGCAAACAGGATAAGAGAAAACGATGTAATTGTTTGCAGGCGATCTTTAAATATTTAATTATGGATAGTCAACATTATTACCTGCCGGTAAACTGGGCAGATGGAATGAAGATCAATAAAAATCATTTTATTGATGAGCAAAATGCCCGTATCCAGGACCAGGCTTTTGCTACAGGGGCACATATCAGTAATATTAACTACGGTTTGCTGCCTGCTGTTGCCGGTGAGCAAAGCCAAATAAGGCTGTACATTAATTTTGATAATCAGCAGCAGGTTACTGCAAATCTTTTGTATTGCCGTGCAGTAACACCCGGAGGTTATGTGATACACATTGAGGAAGATGCCGGTAATACTATTACCGGTGCCTCAGAAAAAATTGCCGGATTATCTGTACCCTTTGCAGAGCTTAAAGCCATTTCAGAAACCTATTATGTAGTGCTTGCAGTAAATCCTTATAAAAGAATACCACATGGTAATGCGCCCGAAGATGAAATACCACCACGTATACCCTACACCCTTCCGCAATACAGCCTTTCGCTTTTGCCGCAGGAAGCATTACAAAATAAAAAGCCCGGTTTATATCAGCTGGTGATAGGTAAATTTTTTATTAAAGAACAAAATATACTGGTAGATGAAAATTATATTCCACCCTGCGTAACCAGCAGCAGCCACCCCGATTTGGCAGATGTTTTTGCAGGCATGGAAGCGTTTATTTCAAAAATGGAATTATACAGCATACAGATACTGCAAAAAATTATTCAAAAAAAACAACAAAACGAACTGGCACAAATTGTACAGCGGTTATGCGAAAATATTTTGCAGTACAGCAGCAGCCACGCCATGATATACAGGTGGAGCATGCTGCACCAGCCACCCCTGCACATGTTATCAGTAATTGCATCTATGGCAAGGGTTTTTAAAAACACACTGGACCAGTATATCGGCACAGGCAAAGAAGAGCTGATAAATTATTTTATGGAGTGGTGCGATTTAAACCAGGGCGAACTGGAAAATTTAATTACCAATTTAACTACGCATAAATACAACCACGAAAATATTAATGATACGGTAGAAATAACAGCAGCATTTACAAAATCTATATCTTCTCTTTTTCATAATCTTAGCAGGCTGGAGTATATTGGTAAAAAAAGAGAGGCCAATATTTTTGTAAAAGAAGAAATAGTAAAATCAGATTTTCCGGAAATACTACCTAAAAAAAGGCGAAGCTTTTTAGCCGATTAATAAAGCAGATTTTTTAAACAACAATACAGTTATGCAAAAGCCATTAAATACATCCGAAAGAAGCAGTGCCTTCTGGAAATTTTTTTTATTTTTTATTCTTTCTGTAATTATGGTAACCAGTGCCGTTTATTTTAATTTTAGATTGCCCCATAAAGAAAATGAACTCTTAAAAGAAAAAGCAGAAAAGATGCGCATACAGTCTATGGCCCAGGAAAAATTTA
>JAYVGA010000548.1:0-3879 GCA_043772635.1 Chitinophagaceae bacterium | reverse complement strand
TAAGTAGCTTTTGCATTAAAATAATCTTTCTGCTGCAGAAAAATATCGCCCAGTAAAATATAAGATTTGGTTACCCACATATCATAGGATCCGGTTTCTTTAATAACAGCCATAGCTGCTTTTTCTGCTGCTGATAAATTGTTTAATGTAAAATAACAGTTGGCTGTTTCAAACCTTGCTTCTGCGCCCCAGGCTGTTTTATTTATGGCCGCTGCATTTTTAAATGAAGTAATGGCCGCATTGCAATCATTGTTTATCTGCTGCGATTTTCCCAGTACCAGGTTGGCAACAGATTTATCATCGGTACTGATGCCTTTTTTGGTGAGCAGTTCTTTTGCTGCGGTATTGGCCTCTGTATAATCTTTTAATAAGTAATGGCTGCGCACCAGTCCCCGCAGGGCTTCCAGCAGGTTGTCCTGGCTCACTGCATTGGTTCTTAATATTTCAAAATATTTTTTGGCGTTTGCATAATCCTTCTGCTCAAAATAGTAAATACGGGCAGCTTCAAGGGTAGCTTTTTCAAAATATTTATTTAAACCCTGTGCATTTACGTATTCAAATCCTTTAAGGGCATTGGGCCACTCTTTATTTTTTTGATAACAGGTGGCACGTAAAAAATTAGCTTCAATGGCATAGGCACCCCCGGGGTAGCGGCCTAGGTAATTCCCAAAGCTGCTGATGGCTGCTGCGCAATCATTGTTGTTGTATTTTAGGATAGCTGCTGCATAGGTTAAAGAATCTGCTTCGCTCACAGAAACTGTTTTACCATTTTTCTTCATCAGCTCTACATAATCATTGGGCCTGCCCTCTTCTACATAAATATCTTTTATAATTCCTATGGCCTCATCTGCCTCGGGGCTTTGAGGATATTTTTGTATGAGCAATTCGTAATTGCTAAGTGCTTCTTTATTGTTGTTGCTGTTGTAATTGGCCAGGCCAAGTTTTAAATATGCTTTGGGTTTAAGACCATTATCGCTTGATTGCAAAATGTTATTGAGAAAAGGAATGGCATCCCTGAACTTTTCATCAGAAATATAAGTGAGTGCAATTTCCATATTTACATCTGCAGCCAGATTGCTGGTCGGATACTGGCGGGTAATACTGCTGAGCAATCTTATTTTTTCTGCGCTGTTTCTTACGCCTGCTATCATCCCTTTCTGATAAGTAGCATAATCTGCCTGGGGCAATGCATTGTTTATTACCTGGTCGTACATGCTGTTTGCTTTGCCAAAATCTTTCAGCATATAATAACAATCGGCACTACGCAGGTAAGCATCATGCACCATAGCAGATGAAGAAGACGATATTGTTTTTGTAACTCCCTCAAAGCCCGTGAGCGCCTGGCGGTAATTTTCTTTTTGCAGCCAACTATATCCTGTATTGTATTTTGCTGCTGCAGGGTTGGCTTCGCCCTGCGCCTCTGCATTGCTTTGTATATAAATATTCAAATAGCGGATAGCATCATCAAAACGCTGCATCCTGTAAGCTATTTCTCCTTTCCAAAAATTAGCATAGGGCAGAATATTACCAGATAAAGTATTGTTTAAAACCCTGCTCAGTAAATCATCAGCCGGTAACAGTTGCTGATCGTTTATATATTCAATGGCCCTGCCATACAAAATACGTGGATAGGCTTTTTGCATAGATGCTGTGGGCTTATCAAAACTTTCGTACAGGGCAAGCGCATCGTTAAAATTATTTGTATTGGTGAGCAGGTTTACCAAAATTTCTTTTGCCTCTACATCATATTCAGAGTTGGGATAATCTCTTATGTAGTTTTTCATTTCATCTAAAGCCACATCCTGGTAGCCAAGCTCATAAGAAAGTTTGGCATAATTAAACCTGCTAACTTTTTGCTGCAGGGCATTGCTGCTGTTGTAGGCACTGTATTGAAAAGCGTTGCGGGCATTGGCTTTCTGGTTGGTACGCAGGTATAAATCTCCTAAAAGATACATACTGTTTTGCCCCATAGAATCTTTTTCACTGCTCAGTTGTTTAAATCCTTCTATGGCCTTCTCCAGTTTATTTTCTTTGTAATAACTAAAACTAAGTTCATACAAAACTTCTTTGTTTACTTTGGGTGTGCTGTTCACATAATCTTCCAGCAGGGGCATGGCTTTTTTATAATCCTGTTTTTCAAAATACAATTGGCCGGTAAGAAGTTTCAACTGTTTTTCGTAATACAAAGAACCGCCACGGCTCAGCACGCTTTCGCCATAAGTAAGTGCTTCTTCTTTTTTACCCTGAAAGTAATAGATTTCTGCAATGTAATAAGGCACTACAGTTTTATAATCTGGGTGTGTTTCTACCAGCTTAAAAGATTTTAAAGCTTCTGTGTACTGGCGGTCGTAATAACTTATAAAGCCGTAATAATAATTGGCAGGGAGATAATATTTATTATCCGGCAACTGGTGAATTTCGTTAAACAACGGCTTGGCCTGTGCAAATTGTTTAAGGTTAAAATGCGCATAGGCTTTTTCAAATTTCGCATCTGCTATCTGGTCGTTGCTCAGGTTATCGTAACCGGCCAGGTCAAAATATTCAATAGCACTGCTAAAGTTATCAGTTAAAAAATAATAATGCGCCAGGTGAAAACTCATTACCTGTTTGCGGGGCTCGTTGGTAATGCTGCTGATGTATGACAAGGCTTCTTTTTCTGCTACTTCGTGCATAAGCTTAAGCTGGCAGGCTATGTAATAATAATTTACATCATCATTTATGTAGGTATGATTGCTTATGGTATTATCAGGAAAATCCTGTTTTAATTCCTTCATAAGCGGATAGGCAAACGCATATTCTTCTTTTACAAAAAACTCTTTGGCATCTTTGTATTTTTTTTCGGGATCGGTAATGGTATGTGTAGGTTGTGCAAATGTTGTAAAAGTGGCTGTTATTAAAAACAGCATTAAAAAATTTGAACGATTCATTGTTGGGTTAGTTAAATGATCTTTTTGCAAATGTAAATCTTTAGGTGCAAGAGCAAACACTATTCCAAAGAAGGTATGCATTTTAAATTACCACATGGGTTACCGTCCTTATTAAACAAATGCAGTGTCAGTACTCTTTACGAAAGTTGACAACCCTTCGGTAAATATTTTTTACCAAATGCAATGTCAGTATCCTTTACGAAGCTGTACAACCTTTCCCGACAATTATAAATACGAACCAAAGAACAGAACATGCTCTTGCCTTTGTAAACCAACGAAACAAATTTCATTTGCCTGTTAAAGGATTGGTAAAACAAAAATATTTTTTTACAGCCCCGTGGATTATTTGTAATTGTAGTTTGTTATTTTTACCGAAACTAACCAACCATTAATGATGAAAAGACTTTTATCAACTAAATATTCTGCCGGGGCTTTTAATGCAGCCATGCTTGTATTGCGCATTGCAGCAGGAGCTCTTATGATGAAGCATGGCTACGATAAGCTTGTAAACTTTGCAAAATACAAAGCAGATTTTATGAATTTTATGGGGATAGGCAAGGCCGCTTCTCTATCGCTGGTAATTTTTGCAGAATTCTTTTGTGCACTGTTTATTATTATTGGCCTGTTTACCAGGCTGGCAGTTATTCCTCTTATCATTACCATGTGCGTAGCTTTATTTAAAGCCCACAATGCAGATTTTATGGGCGATGGGGAAATGGCTTCTCTTTACCTTGGTGCATATTTAGTACTACTGTTAGTGGGGCCTGGCAGAGTGAGTGTGGATGGGATGATTGGGAAATGATAATTAATTTGTACATCGCATATCAGTCATTGGTCATTCAATGCCGTTTAATTAAGACCAAATGTTCAATAATCAATTTTCAATGCTCAATTTTCAATTATAAAAGGCAGGTGCATTTTCATTGAAAATTTTTTGTTGAGCATTGAATAT
>JAYVGA010000547.1:0-3579 GCA_043772635.1 Chitinophagaceae bacterium | reverse complement strand
TCTGCAGAAACAAAATGGCAGCGCATGAACGGATTGGTGATGTTACTTCCTCATGGTTACGAAGGCCAGGGGCCGGAGCATAGTAGTGCAAGGATAGAGCGGTTCCTGCAGCAATGTGCAGAGCAAAATATGGTGATAGCTAATATTACTACTGCCGCTAATTTCTTTCATGCACTACGCAGGCAACAGGCATGGGCTTTTCGTAAGCCTTTAATAGTATTTACGCCCAAAGCAAACCTGCGCCATCCCGGCAGCAGCAGCACATTGAGCGAATTTACTACGGGAGGGTTTAAAGAAATATATGATGATGCAGCTATCAACGATGCATCAGCAATAAAAAAAGTGCTGATGTGCAGTGGCAAAATTTATTTTGATCTGGAAGAAAAACGTGTGGCTGATAAACGAACAGATATTGCCATCATAAGGCTCGAACAATTATATCCACTGCCACAAAACCAGCTGGATGCATTGTATAAAAAATACAGCAAAGCCATTTGGCATTGGGTGCAGGAAGAACCATTAAATATGGGAGCTGCATCATACCTGCGGATGAATCTTAAAAATATTAATTTACACATCATAAGCAGGATGGCCAGTGCTGCCACAGCAACAGGTTATGCAAAACTCCATGCAAAAGAGCAGGCAGAAATTGTGAATACAGCTTTTAATATATAGAACGTACATCAAAAAAATCATTATAATCAGCGTTATATGTTTAATTCATTAAGTGAAAAACTAGAATCAGCCTTTAAAAATATAAAAGGTGAGGGTAGAATAAGTGAGCTCAACATTGCTAATACGGTAAAAGAAATACGCCGTGCATTGGTAGATGCAGATGTGAACTATAAAATTGCCAAAGAGTTTACGGATAAAGTTAAGGAAACAGCAATGGGTTCAAAAGTATTGTTATCTGTAAACCCCGGGCAGCAAATGATAAAAATTGTTCAGGACGAGCTTACTGAACTGATGGGAGGAAAAGAAAGCGAGTTTAACATAGCAGGTAATCCGGCAATTATTCTTGTTGCCGGCCTGCAGGGTAGTGGTAAAACAACCTTTAGCGGAAAGTTGGCCAATTATCTTAAAACAAAAAAAGGTAAATCTCCCTTACTGGTGGCCGCAGATATTTACAGGCCTGCGGCTATAGATCAGTTAGAAATATTAGGGGAACAAATTGGGGTGGATGTGTATAGCGAACGTGAAAATAAAGATGCTGTTTCTATTGTGCAAAATGCCATTAAAGAAGCCAGGTCTAAAAATAAAAATGTAATTATTATAGATACTGCCGGCCGCCTTGCTGTAGATGAAATAATGATGACGGAAGTAGCAAATATTAAAGCTGCTGCAAAGCCCCAGGAGATATTATTTGTAGTAGATAGTATGACGGGCCAGGATGCCGTAAATACTGCAGCAGCATTTAATGAACGCCTGGATTTTAGTGGGGTGGTACTTACAAAATTAGATGGCGATACCCGTGGCGGTGCAGCCTTATCTATAAAATACACTGTAAACAAACCCATAAAATTCAGCAGCAGTGGAGAAAAAATGGATACGCTGGATGTGTTTTATCCTGAAAGGATGGCACAGCGCATTTTAGGAATGGGAGATATTGTGAGCCTGGTAGAAAAAGCACAGGAACAGTTTGATGAAGAACAGGCCAGGAAATTAGAAAAGAAAATCCGCAAAAATCAGTTTGATTTTGAAGATTTTAAAACCCAGTTGCAGCAAATAAAAAAAATGGGTAATCTTAAAGATTTAATGGGCATGATACCAGGGGTAGGTAAACAAATAAAAGATGTAGATATAAACGATGATTCTTTTAAAGGCATTGAAGCCATGATAAACAGCATGACCCTCGTAGAAAGAAGAAACCCGGATATAATAACCCCCAGCCGCAAAACCAGGATTGCGAAAGGCGCCGGAAAAGATATTGCAGAACTGAATGCTTTTTTAAAACAATTTGAACAAATGAAAGGTATGATGAAAATGATGAACAAAATGCCCATGGGTAAGATGACCGGACTGGCAAGAAAATAAAAAAAATCTTTTAAATTACCAAAGCCCCAAACCTTAAGTTTGGGGTTATTTTTTTAACTTTAAGTGAAATTTTAAGAAAAGGCAACCTATGTTTAAAAGAATACGTATAAAATGCAACTAAACTATATAACTATTTTTAAATAGAATATTTTGCCAGGCAGGCCCGATCTATTACATATTATCCAGGGTTGTGTAAAAACAAACAGGGATAGTCAGAAACATTTTTACCAGTTGTTTTATGGCTATTCTATGGGAATATGTATGCGTTACTGCACCAATACAGACGATGTAACAGAAATTGTAAATGATGGATTTTTAAAGTTATATAAAGCCCTTCATACATTTAACCCCCAGCACGCCAATATTGAAGCTTCCCTTAAAGGTTGGATGAAGCGCATTATGGTAAATACAGCAATAGATCATTTAAGAAAAAACAGCAACCGGTTTCTTGTTGCAGAAATCTCCGATCACCATTTTAATACTGCCGATGAAGTAGAAACTTCTATTGACCGTATGACTTACAAAGAAATATTGTCCGTTATTCAGCGTTTATCTCCTGTTTACCGCATTGTTTTTAACCTCTATGTTCTGGATGGGTTTAAGCATGAAGAAATTGCAAGGCAATTAAAAATATCTGTAGGGGCATCAAAATCTAATCTTGCAAAAGCAAGAATGAATATTCAAAAAATGCTGCAGGAAGCAGACCTGAACTATTATGAACAAAAAGCCATTTAAAGATATTGAGCATATAATAAAAAATGCTGCGGAAGCCTATGAACCGGCTTTTGATGAGCATGCCTGGCAAAAAATGGAAGGCTTGCTGGATAAAGAGAAAGACAAAACACGCCCACCTTTTTTATGGTTATGGTGGTTGTTGCCAATAGCTATAGGCATTGTTGCAGGCGGTTATTATATTTTTAATAAAAAAGATGTATCCGGCAAAGAACAAAATATAGTTATTCAAAAAAATAATCCAGCTCCTGTATTAAGGGTTAAAACAAATCCTCAGCTTGTAACAGTTGCTGAGGCTATTCCAAATAATGCGCCTCAGTTTGGCGCAGCAGTTACAAATAATGCAGCAGATATAAAAACCTCCAGCCAGAGTTTGCCAAGCCCTCTTAAGGCCGGCAAATATTCATCTCCTTCTACCAATGCTTTGCAAACTGCAAATGATATTACTGCACAGAAAAAAAATAAATCTGCCCAATTAAGCAGTAAGGCATTGATTTCAATAAATGGGGATAATGCCGGGGATGATGTTAAAGAGGATTTGAAAGAGGTAAAAATTCCAGAGGCTTTAAACATTGCAAAAACTAATGAGGATAATGCAGCAGATATTTTAACTGTACAAAAACAGCAAACAGTAAAAAAAGATATACTTACTGCCAATAAAGAGGATACCCTTTCCAAAAAAAGTTTTGCAGATAAAAAAATAAAAGGCAGGCCTTCTAAATTTTATTTTATGGTCTCTGCCGGCGCAGATGCCAATGGAGTTAAATTATTTTCATCACAAAAAATTACCGCCCGGGCAGGGTTTACCGCGGG
>JAYVGA010000546.1:0-2637 GCA_043772635.1 Chitinophagaceae bacterium | reverse complement strand
AACGAAGAAGCGGTATTAAAAAAAACAGGATTTAAAGCACCCGCAGCTATTTTATCTAAAAGCGGAGCGCAAACTAATGCTTATCTCTTCACCCATGCCCTGCATCAATATGGCATAAAAAAAGGATTGGAAGTGTATGACAGAACGGAAATCGTTTCTATAAAACACAACCGGCAAAATGTAGAATTAAAAACAAAAGAAGGCTATAAGCTGCGTGCTAAAAAGTTAGTGTATGCTACAGGATATGAGGTGGCAAATTATATAAGCAAGCCTATTGTAAAACTTCAGAGTACTTACGCTGTAATTAGTGAAGTACTCAATTTAAAAAAACCTTTATGGGCCGGTGATATGCTGCTATGGAATACTGCACACCCATACCTATACATGCGCACCACTCCAGATAACAGGATATTGGTGGGTGGCAGGGATGAAGATTTTTATTCGCCTGGCAAAAGAGATGCTTTGCTTTCTGCTAAAACTAAAAGGCTTGTAAAAGATTTTAAAAAATTATTTCCTGCCATTCCTTTTGTGCCTGAGTTTAGCTGGGCGGGCACTTTTGGAAGTACCAAAGATGGTTTGCCATTTATTGGCCCTTATAAAAAATTGCCCAATAGTTTTTTTGCACTGGGTTTTGGTGGCAATGGCATTACCTTTAGTTTAATTGCAGCGCAAATAATAACAGATATTCTATTAAAAAAAAATAATCCCGATGCTAAACTATTTTCATTTGACAGATAATAAATAAATTAGGGTACTGATTTTGAAAACAATACCTACTACTTAAATTTTTATAGTGCGAACGATCTTACAAAATATACAATACGAAGGCAAAATAAAGGCTGGCTATATTACCGGATTTTTTCTGTTGCTGGTTTCCTTTCTGCTTACGCTGTATGCCAACAGCGAGTTGATAAAAAATGCAAAACTGGTTGCACGTACCCATAAGGTAATTGCAAACCTGGAACTGATGTTATCTAAAGTAAAGGATGGAGAAATTGGTTTCAGGGGTTATTTAATTACCGGCGATGTGGAATATTTAACGCCTTACTTTGGTAGCCGCAAATCGGTAGATTCTGTATTTAATGAAACAAAACTATTGGTTGCAGATAATAAAGTGCAGGTGCAAAACATTGATAGTGTAAAATTTATTATTGAAAAAAAGTACACTTATTTTGAACAGACATTAAAATCTGTAAGGCATAGCAACCAGGTAAATACTCCCAGTATGCTCGATAGCTTTAAAAGCTCCAAAGCCAATATGGACCTTATAAGAAAAGAAGTGCAGAAAATGCAGAACAGGGAACATGCATCAATAGGGCAAAGAGACCAAAAACTAAAAATAATTACAGATGCTGTGCAAAGCATTGTTATTGCATCTATCATTATTGCATTTTTTTTGGTAGTCTTTGGTTTTAGTACACATGTAAAAGAAAATAAGCACCGCATGCGGGCAGAAAAGAAAGTGAAAACTTACCAGGACGCATTAAAAGCCCGCATTGAAGAACTGGCCGAAGCCAATAATGAACTGATACAAATGCGCCGGCAGGAAAAATTTGCAGCCACCGGGCGCATAGCCCGCACCATAGCCCACGAAATAAGAAACCCATTAACCAATATAAATCTGGCTGCCGATCAGTTGAGTGCAGAATTTCCGCCCAATGATGAGAACACGGGTTTTCTGTTTGAAATGATTACCCGGAACAGTCACCGCATAAACCAGCTTATTTCGGAGTTGCTCAACTCTACAAAATTTGCCGAATTAAATTATTTAAAAGTATCTATAAATGAACTGCTGGATGAAACTCTTAAGCAGGCAGAAGACAGGATGCTGCTGAAAAATGTACAATTAGTAAAAATTTATGCAAATGACATTTGCGAAATTTCGGTGGATAAAGAAAAAATAAAAATTGCATTTTTAAATATCATCATCAATGCCCTGGAAGCAATGGAAGATGCTGAAAATGCTCAACTGCTTATTGAAACAAAAAAAGAAGGAGATAAATGTGTGGTGATGATAACAGATACCGGAACGGGTATAGATGAAGAATCTGAATCAAAATTGTTTGAGCCTTACTTTACTACCAAGCAAAAAGGAAATGGGCTGGGCCTTACCAATACACAGAATATTATTTTAAATCACAAGGGGAGTATTAATGTAAAAACCAAAGCTGGAGAGGGCACCTGTTTTACAATTACTTTAAATATTGATTAATATCTGCCACGGTTTGTAGAAGGATATCCTCAAAAAAAGATAAAAGAATTTCTGTAGAAAATTAATCTTTCTTTTTTACATCTTTTATTGCATCAAAAATCTGGGTCATCATAAAGGGCTTTGATAAAAAATAATCTACTCCTTTTTTAGTAGCTATGGACCGATCGTTGGGGGTATCATGCGCAGTAATCATTACAATTCTTATATCGGGGTGATTTAGTTTTACTTGCTGGGCAAAATCTAACCCAAGCCCATCGGGCAAATGATTATCTAATAATAAAATAGAGGGGTGTTGTTTATCTAATGCCAGCCTTGCATCTTTTAAATTGTTTACATAAGATGCGAAATAATTTTTTTTATTAAGGTTCCTGGTTAAAAAATAACAGATATCCACCTCATCATCTATAATTAAAACTTTTTCCATA
>JAYVGA010000545.1:0-2833 GCA_043772635.1 Chitinophagaceae bacterium | reverse complement strand
CGATGAAGCCTCCTTATTTGCCGGCGATCTGCTGCGCATGTACATTAAGTACTGCGAAAAGAAAGGATGGAAAACTGCCCTGCTTAGTGAAAGTGAAGGCACTGTGGGTGGCTACAAAGAAGTGCAGGTAGAAATTACCGGCGATGATGTTTATGGCACCATGAAATTTGAAAGCGGAGTACACCGGGTGCAGCGTGTACCCGATACCGAGGGTAGCGGGCGGGTGCATACCAGTGCCGTTACGGTAGCGGTAATGCCCGAGGCTGAGGAAGTAGATTTTGAACTGAAAGAAAGTGATGTGAAGATGGAAACTGCCCGAAGCGGCGGTGCCGGCGGGCAAAACGTAAACAAAGTGGAAACAAAAGTTTTTCTTACCCACAAACCTACCGGCCTGGTTGTTATGTGCCAAACGGACAGATCGCAATTAGGAAATAAACTGAAGGCCATGGAAATGCTGCGTACAAAATTGTATGATGAAGAAGTAAGAAAAGCAGAAGAAGCCATCGCTCACCTTCGCAAGAGCCTCGTAAGCACGGGCGACAGAAGTGCTAAAATAAGAACCTACAATTTTCCCCAGGGAAGGGTAACCGACCACAGAATTGGATTAACGGTGTATAATTTAGACAATGTACTTAATGGAGAAGTGGGTGAATTTATGGAGGCTTTGCAGTTTGCAGAAAATGCTGAAAAAATGACAACCCAAAACTAATTCTCCTATACAAACAGGTTAATAAAATGATTACTTTCACCTGCTAAAAATTTAAACTATGTTAGAAGAATTATTTAACCTTGTAAAAGGCAGCGCATCAGAATCTGTTATTAACAATCCTGATGTACCCAACGAACAAAATAATGAAGTGGTGGCCGAAGCCACCAACACCGTAGCTTCTGGCCTGCGCAATATGGTGGCGGGTGGCGGGCTGCAGAATATTTTATCTCTTTTTGGCGGCAAGGGCAATAACCAGCAGGGCAGTGGTGGTTTACTCAGCAATCCAATTGTGAGTATGATGATTGGGCATTTTGCAGGTAAATTAATGAGTAAGTTTAATATGGGGGGGCAGCAGGCAAACAATGTGGCCAGCAATCTTATTCCCAGTGTTATTGGTAACCTGGTAAATAAAACCAACGACCCCAACGACAGCAGTTTTTCATTAGAGAAAATATTAAATTCTATTACAGGCGGCCAATCTGAGCAGGCAGTGCAGGAGCAACAGCAAACTACCGGCAACGCTGGTTTTAATATCGGTGATTTAATAAGCCAGTTTACCGGAGGCCAGCAAAACAGTGGCGCAGGTGGCGGAGGTTTGATGGATATCGTTTCTAAATTGGCTGGGGGCGCACAGGCACAGCAGCAGCAGAATGGAGGCGGAGAATTGATGGATATAATAAAAGGATTTATTAAATAAGATTTTTATACATTTTAAAAAAAGCCTCCTTTTGCGGAGGCATTTTTTTTGCCAGCCATATTGCCAAAAGAGCATTATAGTTTTTTTAACAGGCAGCATTTATTTTCTGGCATTGTGTTTGAATATATACCTGCATAAGAATATTAATAGTAAAATTTTCTCATAAGCAGTTAGTTTTGGTAAACGGCCCCTGTATCTACAGGGGCTTCTTTTTTTACCCATTCTGTGGATTTGAGTAAACATTCATTTTCTCTGCAGTTGCCATTATAACTCCGCAAAAAAACATATAAAAAAACACGCACTTTAAAACTTAGAAGCATCTATCTCCGTAAATTACTGTTCAGTTAAATATGTATTAAAAGCAAATTGCCCGAATAAAAATTATAGAGAGTCTGATCGCTCACATGGTCAACTTAATTTAAAATAAACAGAGAAAAAATTTTATCTCAATATGCAAATCCATTTTTTTCTTATGCTAAACCCGGTCATTGGGCTGCAATCTGCCTTACCTTTACAATCAAAAAAAATATATAACGTTGTCAACAACAGAAGAAACAAGAAAACAATTTTTTAAAAAATTGCGCAATTCCAAAGGAGAAGAAACGGCAGAAATGAGTTTTATAGACCACCTGGAAGCTCTCCGATGGCATTTGGTAAGAGGTGTTTTAGTATGGGGAGTAGCGTTTATAGCCATCTTCGTTAAAGTAGATTGGGTATTTGACCATATTATTTATGCGCCCGCCAAAAACGATTTTATTACCTATGGATGGTTCTGCAAACTCAGCCATTTTTTAAGGCTGGGCGATTCGCTCTGTATGCCACCTGTAGATATTCCCCTGCAGGGCAATACCATCAGCGGCCCATTTATGTCGGCACTTTCTATTGCTATGATTGGTGGAGTAATTGTGGCATTCCCTTACCTGTTTTGGGAATTGTGGCGTTTTATAAAACCTGCACTTTCCCCAAAAGAGGTACGATATTCCCGTGGCAGCATTTTCTGGGTTTCCATTTGTTTTTTTAGCGGGGGTGCTTTCGGATATTTTTTACTGGCTCCATTTACTTTTAATTTCCTGGCCAATTTTAACCTTGGTTCTGCAGGCGCTTACAAATACCTGCCCACCCTTACAGATTATATTGATACCATTAATGATATTGTACTGGGCTGCGGGGTTGCATTTGAATTACCCATACTGGCTTATGTGCTGGCCAAGATTGGTTTAATCAATGCTAAATTAATGCGGGGAATAAGAAAATATGCATTTGTAGTTATCCTGTTATTGGCAGCCATTATCACCCCATCGCCAGACTGGACCAGCCAGATTATAGTAGCGCTCCCTTTATTATTATTGTATGAAATAAGTGTGGTGCTGGTATCACGTGTTGATAAAAGAAGAGAGCAGGCAGAAAAAGAATGGAGCTAAGAAATG
>JAYVGA010000544.1:0-5465 GCA_043772635.1 Chitinophagaceae bacterium | reverse complement strand
GCATCAGATTTTAAAATACCAAACTCCGGCGCCTCCCGTTCTCCTACCGGAATAGTGGCAATGGTAATTTCTGCAGCACTGGCTGTATGCTTATCTATCATTTCTGCAAAATCCATCTGGTACAACTGGTCGCCGCTAAGTATGAGCACATATTCAAAATCGTTGTTCCTTATATGTTTTAAACTTTGCCGCACAGCATCGGCCGTACCCTGAAACCAGCCCGGGCTGTCGGGGGTTTGTTCTGCCGCCAGTATATCTACATAACCCGAACTGAAGCCACTAAACTGGTAAGTGTTTTTGATGTGTTTATTTAACGATGCAGAGTTGTATTGCGTTAATACATACATGCGGTTAATGCTACTGTTTATGCAATTGGAAATAGGAATATCTACCAGGCGGTATTTTCCTGCAATAGGAACTGCAGGCTTACTACGTGTAGCGGTAAGTGGATATAACCTGCTTCCTGCGCCGCCGCCCAGGATAACTGCTACTACTTGCTTAGGATGCATATGACATTATTTTTTAGATGGATAAATATAGATTAATGTATTGTAAAGCACTTTTTTCCCAACTGGTTTCTACCTGCATCATACGCCGGCGCAATTGGTTCATTTTTTTTTCATTTTCAAACAGGGTTACCGCCCTGCTCATGGCATGCAAAACATCTTCTACGCTGGCGTGGCTAAAACAAATACCATAACCCTCCTCATCTCCAAAGTCTATCACTGTATCCTGCAGGCCTCCCGTTCTGCGTACAACCGGTACCGTGCCATAACGCATGGCGTATAGCTGGTTAAGGCCGCAGGGCTCTACCCTGCTGGGCATTAATAAAAAATCGGCGCCGGCATACATTTGATGGCTCAGCTTTTCGTTATAACTTATTTGTGTATTGTAATAACCAAGATAACGGTTTTCCATTTCCTGCAAAGCAATTTCTACCGCAGCCTCGCCATTACCCAATATTAAAAAACTAAACTGCCCGGGCATTAATTCAAAAGCAATGCTTATGGCAGCGGGCAAAAGATCAGCAGCTTTTTCGCCCACCAGCCTGCCTATAAAAACAAATAAAGGCAGTTGTATATCCAGGCCAAAATCGTCGCAAAGTTTTTTCTTGTTTAATTGCTTGCCTGCATCTACATCTTTTACAGAAAAATTATCCAGGATATAAGTATCCGTTAAAGGATCCCATACCGCATAATCTATCCCGTTTATAATGCCGGAGCATTTGCCGGTTTCGTAATTAAAAAGTGCTTCCAGGCCATTGGCATTGTTTCTTATTTCGTTCATATAGCCGGGGCTCACGGTGGTAACCTTATCGGCACATTTAATACCACAGGCCAGCGGGTTGAGCGTATTGTTCCATTGCAGCAGGCCCCAGCGCCAGGTGTCCCATGCAGGCAGGTAGCGGGTTTTATCCCAATCCATCCACCCCTGGTATTGTGCGTTGTGTATGGTAAGCACTGTTTTAATACCGGATAAATGACGGTACTTAAAACAATGTTTAATCATAAAAGGAACAAGTGCCGTATGATGGTCGTGCACATGAACAACATCGGGCCGGTGCTCCCATTGCGCCATCCATTCCAGTACGGCTATTTGAAAAGCGGTGAATCTTTCGTTGTCGTCCGGATAACTGTAAATGCGCTCCCTGTCCAGCAGGCCATAAATATCTACGCAGTACAAATTAAAATCCAGCTTATTGGTTTTTTCCCTGATAACGGTAAAGTCGTAGCTGGTATCGCCCATTGTAAAATTTCCTTTATGCTCTACTACCCACTCGTTATCGTACAAAAATTTTGTGCGGTGCATAGGCATTATCACTTTGGCAATATGCCCCAGGCTCTGCTGGTATTTAGGGAGAGCACCCACCACATCGGCCAGGCCGCCTGCCTTTGCCATGGGATAACATTCTGCACTTACATGAAGTATTTCCATTGAAAAAATTGAAATTAAAACGATTCATCAAATTAAGCAGGATTTCAATACAAACAAATTAAACTGCTAAAATTTTTCCTATTCATTAAATTAATCTACTTTCAGCCACACAAAAAATAAATTTTAATTATGCTTCAAACAACTGACAACAAACATGCAACCAAATGGTCTCAATTTGGAACGCTTATTACTGTATTTTTTTTCTGGGGTTTTGTTGCTGCCAGTAACGATATCCTCATACCTGTATTTAAAAAAGCATTTGACCTTACGCAGGGCCAAAGCCAGTTAGTGTCTGTAGCCTTTTATGTGGCATATACTGTAGGTTCATTAATTTATTTTGGTATATCCAAATATCTTGGAAGCGACCTGCTAAATAAAATCGGCTATAAAAATGGTATTGCATTAGGCCTTATCATTTCTGCTTTGGGTACCCTCTTATTTTATCCTGCCGCCAACAATGCTTCCTTTACATTAATGATCTCCGGGTTGTTTATTGTGGGACTGGGCTTTTCGTTGCAACAGATTGCAGCCAACCCCCTGGCCATTGTAATGGGCGATCCCAAAACAGGCTCCCAAAGATTAATTATGGCAGGAGGAGTAAATAATTTTGGAACTACCATTGGCCCATTGCTGGTAAGCTTTGCAATTTTTGGCAGCGTTTCTGCCGGCTCCTCTGTAGCAAGTATTGAAAGTGTAAAAACACCCTATCTCATACTTGGGCTTGCCTTCTTACTTGTAGCAGTTTTTATAAAATTTTCATCGGTACCAAATAAAATAGATTTGGAAGTAGTAGCACAGGAAGAAGCAATAGAAGGAGGAGAAAAACTGCTGCATAAAAAATCTGCCTTTCAATATCCGCAGTTAATAATGGGTATGATAGCCATTTTTGTTTATGTGGGTGTAGAGGTATCTACTGCAAGTAATTTGCCTGCTTATCTTGAACAGTATTTAGCAGTACCTACCGAAAAAGTTGCACCTTATATCTCTCTTTACTGGGCAAGTTTGATGATAGGCAGATGGACAGGTGCTGTGGGTGCCTTTGATGTTAGTGCCGGAGCAAAAAAAATGCTTAGTTTCTTTATGCCTTACCTGGCCTTTGCTGTTTTTTTATTGGTAAACAGCATCGCCAATCATGATATTACTCCATTTTATATTTATGCGCTGGTAATAGCAGTTATGATTGTTTGTGATATTTTGAGCAAAGGAAATCCTGTAAGGATGCTGCTCATTTTTTCAAGTGCTGGTATTGCTGCCTTATGCATAGGAATGTTTTCCTCAGGCATGATAAGTGCTTATGCATTTATTAGTGTAGGTTTATTTTGCAGTACTTTGTGGCCCTGTATTTTTACAATTGCAGTTGCAGGTTTAGGCAAACATACCAATGAAGGAAGCAGCCTGCTGATAATGATGATAATGGGCGGTGGAATTGTAAGCTGGCTACAAGGTATATTGGCAGATAAAATAGGTATTCATTTTAGTTATATTGCCGGAGTTATTTGCTTTGCATATCTTATTTTTTATGCCATCCAGGCAAAATCTGTGCTTAAGGCACAGGGAATAGATTTTGATAAACTTGGCAGCGGTGGCAGCCACTGATATTATAAGACTAAATGATCGTATAAAAATATTTTTATGATGGAAAAATTCTCTGTTGGCATAGATATAGGCGGCACTACCACCAAGTTTGGTATTGTAGATAATAAAGGTAATATCCTGGAACAGGACCGCATACCCACCAACGAACATGAAGTAGTAGAAGACTTTTTAGAAGACCTCTACGCCAAACTTTTTCCGATGATTAAAAAATCGGGAGGCGTTGGTAATTTTATAGGCATTGGTATGGGTGCACCCAATGGCAATATTTACAGCGGTACTATTGAGTATGCGCCAAACCTTAAATGGAAAGGAATTATTCCTATTGCAGATTTAATAGAAAAAAAGTTTGGTCTGGCCACCAAACTCACCAACGATGCAAACGCTGCAGCTATGGGCGAAATGATGTATGGCTGTGCCATAAACATGAAACATTTTATTACCATTACCCTGGGCACCGGTGTGGGCAGTGGTATTGTGATTGATGGAAAAATTGTAGTGGGCCATGATGGTTTTGCAGGGGAGCTGGGCCACACCATTATACGCCCAGGCGGAAGAATGCACAAGAGTACAAATATGGCTGGCAGCCTGGAAGCCTATGCTTCTGCTACGGGTGTACGGGAAACGGCTATTGAGCTGCTCACCGGCTTTCCGGAAGAAGAAAGTTTGCTGCGCAATTATTCTATTAATGAACTTACCAGCGAAACGGTATATGAATGCGCTATGCAGGGAGATACCATTGCCAATGATATATTTGAATTTACGGGGCAGATACTTGGCGAATCGCTGGCCAATTTTATTATGTTCTCTTCGCCGGAAGCTATCGTTTTATTTGGCGGCCTTACCAAGGCAGGAGATCTTTTGCTAAAACCTACACGCAAACATATGGAGGCTAACCTGCTTCCTATTTTTCAAAATAAAGTAAAACTGCTGTACAGCGAATTAAAAGAAGCAGATGCTGCTATACTGGGTGCCAGCGCACTGGTAGCAATACCCGTGGTGCGGGGGCTTTAAAGTTTTGTAAACACAAAGAGCTGTTTCTTAAGAAACAGCTCATTGTGTTTTTATTTCCCATGGTCTGACGGTCTCCGTCTGACCAACCATTTCATGGTGCCTACCTTGATAAGTTATTTTCCGTTGCTGGCCGGTCACACGGAGGCCGTCAGACCGGGGTTTACATTTGGGTAATAAATTTTTTATTTCGGGCTAATATTTTCAAAATATTTTTTTTTATGAAAAAAACATTTACGCTGTTTATTTTATTATTTTTTTGTTTTCATGCATTTTCGCAAAGGGAAGCCGAATTTTTAAAAAATAAATTATATATAGTACAGACAGAATATCCTTCTTTCAACAACGCATTAAAAGATGTAATGACAAGGCTCTGGAATATCTCTGAAATTGGAGGTTATATTACCCGGAAGCAGTTAAAAAAAATGACCAAATTAAAAGAAAATTCATTCTTAAATCCTACTACTTATTCGTGGGATAATAATTCACAAAGTAATAGCGGCCGCCATGCATCCGGATTGTTTTTTTATCAGGGCAAGAAAAAAGATGGATACCTGGGAGATCCTGTGAACAGTATTTTTATTGGAGGCTCATATACCGGAGAAAATTTTGATGATTGTAATTATAGGCTAGAGCTGATGATAACAACTGTTATGAATGAATTGATATATGCACGTTCAATGGATTCTATTAATAAAATATATAGCCTCTCACTTTTAAAAAAGAAAAAAACACTTTTGATAAATACCAAATACTTTAATGAGAAAAAAAAACTGGAAATCATTACCAAAGGTGCATTTGACAATTACCCTTATAAGATAGCGTTTGCCTCTTCTGACAGCATTACGTCATATATAAAAGCAAAAGATAAAAACTATGTATTGGCAGTTCCGGTAGTAAATGATATTACACGCATGGTATTGTTG
>JAYVGA010000543.1:0-3647 GCA_043772635.1 Chitinophagaceae bacterium | reverse complement strand
TAACACAATTTCCAATCTTTCAATATCTTCTTTTATAACGGTATTCATAATACCAGCCGGCAATCCGCTGCTGCCTGCCATCATACTGTTGCGGCCATCGGTCATCAACAATATTTTTGCATTAAATGCATTGTTGAAACCACGGGCATTAAAACCCACACCACTTACGCCTGTACGCACAAATTCAACACCCTGAATTTTGGAAGCCAGTTCTCCAATATTGAATGATGAGGACTGCGCAAAATCCTTTGCGCTGATAACGCTGATAGATGCGGGAGCCCTGGTAATTTTCTCGGGCCGCTTGCTGGCTGTAACCACCACTTCATCGCCTGGGCGGTTAGACAGTGAGAGGGAAAAATCAGCAGTGGCTGTTTCTCCATTACTGATATTTAGGGTCTGCAGCATATCTGCATATCCTACATAAGATATTACCAGCGTGATTTTTTCCGCTTTTACATTAGTTAGTGTAAATGCACCACTGTTATCTGTAATGGTAGAAGTGCCACTGCCTCTAACAGTAACTGTAGCACCCGGGAGTGGCTCTCCGTTTTGTTTATCAGTAACCTTACCACTGATTTTACCGGTATTTTGTGCAAATGCAGTTACCTGTAAGGTAAGCATCAGCAAAAGCAGAAGTAAATTTTTCATGTTTGTTTTGGTTTTTTTTAAGAAGAAATTATTGCAAAAAATTTTTAATCATCAAATTTGTTTCTATGCTTTTTTCAAACATTACCATGTGGCCTGCATTTTCTATCATTGCTATTTTACTATTGGCAATTAATGCGGCAGATTCTTTAATGAGGTCAACTGTTTTTAAAGAAGGATGCAGGTAACGGTTGGGAATTAAATTATCATTGGCGCCGGATAAAATAAGTACCGGCATGATTAAATATTTAAGTGAATCTTTTACCGGGTTCGCCAGCATTCCTTTTATGCCGGCAGACACCGTTTGGCAATATAATTTAAAACCGGGGCAGTTTCTCATTTGCAAACGGTACTGTATAAGTGCTTCTGCATCGGCAGGCTGCACAAAAAAATTAAGTTTAAAATTATTCCTGATGGCTGCTTCATCCTGTTTTTCAAATGATGCTGCAGGAGTAGCGGCTATTAAAAGCTGTGCTTCCCTTTCGGTAAAGGTTTCCAGCCCTGCTGCTGCAACCAGTATTAATTTTTTTATTTTTTTATTTTGCAAAGCGGTGATGATGGCTATCTGTGCTCCCATGGAATGACCTGCAAGGAATACCTTTTTTATTTTTTTCTTTTTTAAAAATTCACCAACGGCATCTGCATAAAACTGCAGTGGGTCTTTTCCTTTTGTATCAACTATTTTATCACTCCAGCCATAACCAGGTAAATCAATTGCAATACAATTATAATTTGCAGATAAGGCATTCACAGATTTTATCCAGTGTGTACTGTTGCCGCCCAGGCCATGAATAAATAAAATTGTTTTTCCTTTTCCTTTTTCTACATAAGTCATGCGGCCACATGAAAGCTGGATATTTTTTACCGTCAGGTTATACACTGGCATACAGCTATCCTGTGCATTTGCACAAAATGCAACACTTAATAAAAATAATATGGCACAGCTTTTTCTCATGCTGCCACAGGTTTTGTTTTTGAAACTTTGTATTCAAATCCTTTTTTTGTAATAAAATAAACAACGGCTCCTGCAGCCACAGAACTCATGATAGCAATAGCAGCAGCCACGCCGGGGTTTCTTACTGCTCCCTGCATATAAGGTGTAAGCCTGCCATAATACACACTAAAGTGAACAACGATTGCCACCACAGAAGCAATGATGGGTGCAGCTTTGTGTACATTTTTAATAAACATGCCAAAGAGCAAGGGAACAAATGCTGCAGAGAAAGATGCATACACACCATTTTGTGCAAGTATACCCACGCTCAGTTCCGGATGAGTTAACTGCTGGTAAGAAACTACAATGGTAATGGCTGCCATTAAACCAATCACAACCCGGTTAATCATTAATTCATTTTTTAATTCTTTTTTACCGGATAAAGTTTTTATAATATCTGAGGTAATGGTGGTACTGACAGACTGTATTAAACTTTCTAATGTGGCAATGCCCGATGCAATTAAACCTACTACCAAAACCAGGCTCATGGCAGGTTTAAAAGCCGTTACTACATATGCAGACATTACACCATCCAATGGTAATGGGCCGCCATTATATTTTAAATCGGGAAATACAAGCCTGCCATACAAGCCGGCAAATACTACAGTAAAAAATAATATGAGTAGCAGCACAGACACTGTAAGGTAACGGTTCATATCCTTATCATTTTTTACCAGCATAGAACGGGTAATAATATGTGGCTGGCATACAATGGCAATGCCCACAATAAACTGGCAAATCACTACTTCAAAAAAATCACGGTATAGCGGGCTCGCAGGATTAAATGCTTTGGTAAGCATGGGGTCAATCACATTCAGTTTTGCAAATAAACCTCCATCCCCATCTGTAAAAAAATGATAGCCCGATGCAAGAATTATAACAGCCACTACAACTTTTAAAATTGCCTGTATCATATTGGTATAAACCATACTATTGGCGCCACCAAACATCATATAACCAAAAGTAAAAACCACAATTCCTATCAGCACATACAGCACATCTGCATTGAGTGCTTTGCTTAAAACCTGTGTGAGCCCCACACATATCAATACTATAAATGTTAGATGAAGCAAAGAAAGAAAGGCGATATACAATTTAAATCCCTGGCTGTTGAACCTGCTGCCCAACCACTGTGCAATAGTTTTGGCCTGTATAATATTGCCCACCCTTCTAAATTGTTTGCTAAGAATTACCAGCGATATCATAGCACCTAATGGTAAAAAAATAGCCATCGATAAAAATGAACTAATACCATAATAAGCCACAAAGCCGGGGTTGATAATAAATGTAGCAGCACTCGTCATGCCGGCAGCCAATGATAAACCAATAGCAGCGGGAGAAAACTGGAAAGTGCCCGTAGCATAATCGCTCATTGTTTTGGTGCGCCTTGCACCACGGATAACAAAATAAAGTATCACACCTGCATACAATGCAAGGCAGATAGAAATAGCAATCAACATTCCGGGTGTAGCCAGGGTATTCATTTATACAAGCAATTAGAACAACAATGTAGAAAAGTTTAAAAAATAATTTTACTGAAACTGGTGAACGGCACTGATAAATAAGGTGAACGGATATTTTTTTAAGGTGAAGGAATGTGGCGGTTGGCAGTGGGCAGTGGGCAATTGGCAGTGGGTAATTAAAGCACTGAAAGTTTCTTCATCAAATTTTCCCTGTAAGTTTTTCCTACCGGAACGGGCGTATCTGCAATGATGAGATTGTTTTCTTCAATGGCATCAATCTTATTTTTATTTACAAAAAAAGAACGGTGAACCCTTATGAAGTGCGTGGATGGAAATTTTTCTTCTACCGCTTTAAGTGAATGGCTGAGCAGGTATTGGCCAGCAGCCGTTTTTACCATGGCATAAATATCATAGGCTTCTACCCATAAAATATCTTTCAGTAATATTTTTTCCAGCCGCTTTTTATTTTTTACAAAAATGCTGTCATCATAACTAAGATTATCATTTATGCTGGTAGCAGTGGCAGCCAGGTCTTCATTTTTTTT
>JAYVGA010000542.1:0-6152 GCA_043772635.1 Chitinophagaceae bacterium | reverse complement strand
GAGGTAATCATAAATTTCGGTCATACTTCCCACAGTGCTCCTGGGTGTACGGGTAATTACTTTTTGTTCAATGGCTATAGCCGGGCATAATCCTTTTATATAATCTACATCAGGTTTATTCATGCGCTGCATAAACTGCCTGGCATATGCACTCAGGCTTTCGGCATAGCGGCGCTGGCCTTCTGCAAATAAAGTATCAATGGTGAGGGAAGACTTGCCGGAACCGGAGACACCCGTTACTACGATCAGTTTATTACGGGGAAAAGTTACTGTAACATTTTTCAGGTTATGTACCCTGGCTCCCTTAATATAAATACCCGTTTGCCTGGTTAAAGATGCTTCTTCAGGTTTTGTTTTTACTGTGGCCATCCTCAAAAATACTTACAATAATTTTGCTTTGTTTAATATGTGAAACTTTTCTTAAAGCGTACAAGGAAAGGATAAGTTAAAAAAACAAATTGTAGTTTTATTTAAGTAGTATTGATAATTGCAATTAAATTATAATAGTAGTTTTACTTAGTAAAAAAACTTTTAAAATCAAGCGTTAGTACCCATACTATTTCAAAAACATCCTTATATTTTTACAGTCCAATATCCAGAAAAATGAAAAGCCGAAAAGCCTATCTAAAAGACTTCTACGCATTTTTCCCATTTTCCGGATCTGTTACTAAAAATCCTAACAATCTAAAACTGTAGAAGTTTATGAAATGCCTTAACAACCTAACCGACCAACAACTTATCCATTTATATATGGATGGGGATGCCAATGCCCTTGCAACCATTGTATTGCGTTACAAGGACAAAATTTACACCTCTATTTATTTACTGGTTAAAGACAAATACCTTGCCGAAGACATTTTCCAGGATGTGTTCATCCGTATAATAGACACGCTAAAAGGTGGCCGTTATACCGACGAAGGAAAGTTTTTACCATGGGCTATGCGTATTGCACACAACATGTGTGTGGATCATTTCAGAAAGGTAAAACGGACCCCAACTATTAAAACCAGCGATGACAGGGACATTTTTGAAGTACTTAATTTTTCGGAACCCGGTGCCGACCAGAAAATGATGAATGGACAAAGCCACGACAGGGTAAGAAAAATGGTTGATATGCTTCCTGAAGACCAAAGAGAAGTAATTATTTTACGCCATTATGCTGATTTAAGTTTTAAAGAAATTGCAGATTTAACCAGTTGCAGTATTAACACAGCCTTAGGCCGTATGCGGTATGGTTTAATTAACCTGCGCAAGATGATGACAGAAAAACAAATTGCACTATAAAGTTTTGTAACTCCCAAACACAAATTAAAATTTCAACTTTGCCAAAGTTTAAAACTTTGGCAAAGTTTGATTTACTTCTTTTTCTTCTCAAATGCTTCCAGGCCACATTGCAACCAGTCTTTATATTCTTTAATACCGGGTGTATAGCCAACAGGATTGTTTAATAATATTTCATCAGTATTTAAAATGGCATAAAGCGGCTGTGCATTATTCTTAAAATTCTCCGTTTCAAATGTTGCCCATTTATCTCCTACAGAGACAATTTCTTTTTCAATTCCCTCTTTGGTTTTGTAAGTAAACTGTTTTGCAGCCGGTAGTTTTTTCTTATCATCTACATAAAGTGAAACAACAATAAATTTTTCTTTCATGATCTTATATACTTCCGGATTGCTCCAGACATTTTCTTCCATACGGCGGCAATTAACGCAGGCATAACCCGTAAAATCTAAAAGCAAAGGTTTATTTTGTGCTTTTGCTTTTAACAATCCCTCTTCGTAATCATGAGAACAATTCAGATCTAAAATACATTCGTTGCTGCCTTGATATATGCTGTAATATAATGGTGGAGGAAATCCACTTATTAAAGTAAGATTCGCCCATTTGGTATTAGTTAAACCCGGTATTAAATAAATGGTAAAGGCTCCAAAAGCTATTGCCAGCACAATTCTTGCCTTACTAAGTTTTTTTACCGGACTATCGTGTGGAAATTTTATAACTCCCAGTAAGTACAAGGTTATTCCGGTACCGGCCAATATCCAGATCCCGATAAATATTTCTCTCTTTAATAATCCCCAATGTTGCACCAGATCGGCATTGGATAAAAATTTAATGGCCAATGCCACTTCCACAAAACCTAAAACTACTTTTACTGCATTTAACCAGCCACCGGATTTTGGCAAAGAATTTAACCAGTTGGGAAATAAAGCAAACAGTGCAAATGGCAAAGCCAATGCAAGACCAAAACCTCCCATGCCTGCAGTTAATTCAACAGCCCCACCGGTTAATGAGCCTACCAATAATGAACCCAGAATAGGTCCGGTACAGGAAAATGAAACTATGGCTAAGGTAAGGGCCATGAAAAAAATACCAGCAATATTTCCTGTACCCGCTTTAGCATCAGCCTTATTTGAAAAACTATTAGGCAATGCTATATCAAATAAACCAAAAAAAGATAATGCGAAAATCATAAATATTGCAAAAAAGATAACATTCAACCAGGGGTTGGTTGATATTGAATTTAATATTTCGGGGCTGGCACTGTCAATAAAATAAAAGGGAACACTTAACAAAACATAAATAAGAAAAATAAAAAAACCATAAAGCGTAGCATTAAAGATGCCTTTCTTTTTGTTAACTGCCTTATTGGTAAAAAAAGAAACGGTTAAAGGAATCATAGGAAAAACACAGGGAGTTAACAATGCAACAAGGCCACCAAGAAATCCGAGGAGAAAGATAGTTATCAAACCATTTGAGTCCGCTTCTTCTGCACTGATGCCTGTTCCGCCACAATCATTTACCGGATTCTTTAAATCTATTGAAGGGATTAAAATGCGGTTGGATGCCGACATATCAGCTCCGCCTTCCATTTCAATTTCAATCTTATTTTCTTCAGGAACAAATAAACCGCTGTTAGCTGCATTATAAATAAGTATAGCTTTTAGTTTGGCTGGTACGGTACCTGCCAGATTTATTTTTTGAATGATCTCTATATTTTTTTCTGCAACTTCAACCTGTGCATTATCAAAAATCTTATCAGTAATGGTTTTAAAAATTCCGCTCACTTGCAGGTTGCCTTCTTTTTGAATAGCAGAATCGGAAAAAGAAATCTTCAGGCCTTCTAACCCGGCAGATTGGATTGGTTTTGCATAAACATGCCAACCTGTTTTGATGGTTCCTTTTAGTTGAATTTCATACTGACCTTCAGCAATTTTTTTTCCGGATGCTTTCCACTGAACAGTTGCAGAATCCTGTGCAGACAGCGATAATTGAAAAATGAATAAACCCGCAGTGAGTAAAAAAACAATCTTTTTAAAATGCATATCAGTTTTTTAAAAAAATCCCGACAATAAATACCGGGAAAATATTAAAAGCGGTTTTATTTTCCGCCAACATTAATGGTAAACGGAACATCTCTTGGAGGAAGGCATTGCCTGTCGTTACAAACCATATAATTTACTGTGCCTTTAACAACTGTGGCAATAGAAGATTTTACTTTTACTTTTTGAACAAAGTCTACTTTTTTCCCGTAATATTTTAATACCGAATTGAAATTCTTATCATAAGATTTCTCCATTTTACCTACTTCTTTCACTTTACCATCAAAAGATATCAACGGATTGGTTGTAAATTTTATAGTTGTTGGCTCGGGCCCTTCACCGGCATCCTGTGCATACATATGCCAGTTACCATCAATAGTTGCTGTTAAGTGCAGTTCATAAGTTTTATCGCTTATTTTTTTGGCTGTGTAAGTCCATTTAACCGGATTGTTGATCTGTGCATTTACCACTACAGCAAACATCATCAAAATCATTCCTAAAAGAATCTTCTTCATGTATATTTTTTTCATACCCAAAATTACGAAATTAAAGTAAAGCCAGTTGTCGGCTTAACGACCTGTTAACCCTATTTATTGTTAATTAATTCCAAACAGGTGATTGAAAACATTTTTACCGTCTTCATTACCCAAAGCTATGCTGCAGGCTCTTTCAGGATGCGGCATCATACCAAAAACATTTCTTTCCTTATTACATATGCCGGCAATATTATGAATGGCTCCGTTTGGATTGGCAGTTGAATTAATATTTCCTCTTTCATCACAATAACGGTAAATGACCTGGCGGTGCATTTCCAGTTCTTCCAGCGTGGCATCATTGGCAAAATATCTGCCTTCGCCATGTGCTACAGGAATCATTAATGCCTTGCCTCCTTCAGCAGCGGATTCTTTCATAAAAATATTCTTACAAACAAATTGTTGCTGGCTGTTGCGTAAAAGAACACCGGGTAACAGACCGCTTTCGCATAAGATCTGAAAGCCATTGCAAATGCCCAACACTTTTCCGCCTTTATTGGCAAATTCAATTACGCTTTTCATCATGGGACTGAAACGGGCTATTGCCCCACAGCGCAGGTAATCGCCATAACTGAAACCGCCGGGCAACACAATACAATCATCCGTATTAAACATGCTGAGGTCTTTGTCTTTATGCCAAAGCTGAATGACTTGTTGATGCAGATCATTTTGAAGGGCTTCTATCATATCCCGGTCGCAGTTACTGCCGGGAAAAACTACTACGCCAAATTTCATGTACAAAATGTTGATGGTGAGTTGATGATTGGTTGTTCAATTTTGCATTGCAAATGTACAATTACGGTTTCAATTTTCAGACGAAGTAACTTACCGCAATAACAAAAGCCACCATTAACCAGTGTAATGTAACAGGGAACCAGTTTTTAGCCGGATAAAAAAAAGCAGCTCCTGAAAATGCAGCTAATGGAACGGCACAAAGTATCCAGTAATCGAAAGTATATGTGGTATTAACGAAGGGAACAAATAATGCCACCATTAAATATAAAAAAACAATGTTCCAGCTTTTTCGGGCCTGTATTAACTGGCGCCTGAAGTTTTGCTGTATAAAAAATATACCGATAATGGAAGTAAATAAAACAATAATTATTGCTGCATATGACCATTGGGTTTGATGAAACACCGGGTAGGTTACTGCAAAACCCGGAAAATGATAGCCTTTCCATTTATCAGTAAAAAAAACAATGGCCAGTAAAAAATAATAAGGCGTGATAATACCCAATAAGGCAATTAGCCATTCAGCTATTTTAAATGGCCTGGTAATGGCCAGTCCAAAAATGATTAATGCAGCAAAAGCCAATGAAGGGAAATAAAAAAATGTTGAGACACCAATTGCTACACCAATATTAAATAATGCTGTTTTGGGTTTTTGATTATTATAAAGGCCGCTCATTTTTGCCCAAACCCAAATCAATAAGCTGTTAATAATAAGCGGTGAGGATAAAATATTCCACTCCACAAAAAGGGAAGTAATAAGCAGGTAACTCATGCCTGTAAGATAATTAGGGCGCTGCATGATGCGTTGTTCATTGGCTAATTGATTAAAATAAACAGCCTGGGTATATAAGAGAATAAATGCCATTAACGGATAAATTACCGGCAACCCTTTTCCGATTGGCTGCAACCAGTTTAAAAATGCCTTATACAAAAAACCATCTATCTGCTGAGGTTGTGGAATTTTGGGGTAAAGGAATATAGGAAGCTTTAACAATATCGCATACAACAAAAGTAAAAAATTGTTATACGGGTTATTGGCTTTAAAAATAACGGTCACTGCAATGTTGAATTATACACCTGCCTGCCCGCTTTCGCATAGCTTCAGCGGAGCAAAGCCGGTAGGCTGGTTATGAATGATAAATTACCGTAGCGAAGTTGGGGAATAATAAGAGATTAGTGAAAAGAATTTTTATTGCCAATTGAATGAAGCCTGGTTTTAAAATTCTACTTTGGCAAAACAGATATTATTGCGGTAAGTACAGGGAATGATGATTTGATTGGTGCCAACCTGTTTACTTAAAGCGGGCATAAACTCATATCCCTTTTGCTCGCTTTTTAAAGTAGGATTTCTTTTTATCGTACCATCCGGAGAAAGACTCTGATCAGAAATGATTTGATTTTTTTTATCGCTGTTAAATAAAAAATGAATTTCGCCACGGGAGGCCATTGTTGAAAAAGACATGAAATTATCTTCATCATCATCAAACTGATCTTTATGAATTACTTTGCTCCATTCAGTTTTACCGGCTTTGTTTATACTCAGCACCAGAATATTTTCATAATAATA
>JAYVGA010000541.1:0-6907 GCA_043772635.1 Chitinophagaceae bacterium | reverse complement strand
GCCCAACCGCCAATCATAATACCATATACTCCCAAACTTACCACACCAAAAACATATAAAATTCCAATATTTACATCGGCTATCTGTAATGATATTGTTCTGCCAAAAAGCTCTACTGTATTTCCCCAGGGCACAACGGCGCTGGTCATAATGGCTGTCATCATTGCAAGCCCCGGCCCCAGCACAAATAAAAATTTAGAAGAAAAGTTTGGAATAATTTCTTCCTTAAAAAAGAGTTTCATACCATCGGCCAGTGGCTGCAGCAGGCCAAAAGGCCCGGCACGGTTGGGTCCACGCCTGTCCTGCAAAATTGCGGCTACTTTTCTTTCGGCAAAAGTGGTGTACATGGCTATTACCAGCGAGCCCATTACTACTACGAGTATGAGAACAAATTTTTCAAGAATCAAAGCCCAGTCAATTGCTAAAAGCATATCGTTTATGTATAAAAATATTATTAAAATTTTATCAGGCAAATACAAGCCTTCCTTTGGGTTCCGGTATTTGCCATCCTTTTTCTGCTGCTAACTTTAACCAGTCGTCGGCTACTATTTTACCTGTTGCAATGCCTCGTCGTGTGTATCGCCATGTGCCATACAGCCTTTTAGCTCCGGAATTTCAGCAACGAATGCATTGTCGTCTGCACTCCAGAAAATTATTATTTCATATTTATTCATCACTTATTATTTTGTTAGAAATAAAAAAAATCTTAATGATTTAAATATTTTTTATTGCTGCAATGTTTGTTCAGGATCTTCTTTAAAATCTCCTGAGTGTGCAGGTCTGTTCAGCTCACTCAAATCTATACCCGGTTCATTTACCCCACTCACACTATGTATGTCCATGAGCAATCTTGGCTGCAGGCCATGCATTACAGACACTATGGTTTCTTTAGGCATTTCCAGAGTTTTGTATTTATTGGCTCCAATTACAGAGTGGCGGCTGATGCTGGTTACTCCTTCCACCGTCCAATCGGCAGTATTTTTTTTATCAAAGCGGCAGGTGTTGCATATCCAGCCGGGTTTGCCATCATAACTCTGTACTTCCCCCCATTGATCTTTTCGGGCAGTAACCCTGAACACTTCTTCGCCCCTTAACCATAAAGTAGCTTTGCCACAGCATTCGGGGTTTTCGCAATTGCGGTGTGCATCTACCGGCTTGGTAAACCATACCCTGTTTTTAAACCTGAAAGTTTTATCCGTTAACGCACCCACGGGGCACACGTCAATCATGTTGCCGCTAAAATCATTGTCTATTGCTTTTGCAATGTAGGTGGAAATGGCGGCATGGTCGCCACGGTCTACAATGCCATGCACTCTTTTATTGGTAATCTGATCTGCAATGTAAGTGCACCTATAACAAAGAATGCAGCGGGTCATGTGCAGTTGTATGTAAGGCCCAATATCTTCTTTTTTAAAAGTGCGGCGGGCAAACTGGTAGCGGGTACCTTCTTTACCATGATCGTATCCCAGATCCTGCAGGTGGCATTCGCCGGCCTGGTCGCAGATGGGGCAGTCTAAAGGATGATTGATGAGTAAAAATTCTACTACTCCGTTTCTTGCATCAGTTACCCTGTCGCTGGTAATATTTTTTACAATCATACCATCCATTACGGTGGTACGGCAACTGGCCACCAGCTTGGGCATGGGCCTGGGGTCGGCGGTGGAGCCTGCGGCAACTTCTACCAGGCAGGTGCGGCACTTACCACCACTGCCCTGCAGCTTGCTATAATAACACATAGCAGGTGGTGTTACATCGCCACCTATCATTCTTGCAGCATTTAATACCGTAGTGCCTGGGGCAACATCAATGGAGATGTTATCAATCGTTACTTTAAATGTTGCAGGCGGTTCTTTTTTAATTTCTTCAGACATTATAACAAATCTATGTTTGTGTTGTAATTATTTTGTTTAAGGAATAACAACCATCTTTTTAATTCAATCATCTCATCACATTTTTCATTCTTCAACTTATTTTATCAACTGGTTTTCTAAACTTGCGCCAATTTTATTTTTAAACTGCCTCAGGAATATGTATTGGATCTGCATAATGCCTCAATCCAAAATTCTCCGTTAAACATTTTTCCGGGTTATTTACATGCCATTCAAACTCATCTCTAAAATGCCTGATGGCGGCGGCCACCGGCCAGGCGGCTGCATCGCCCAACGGGCAAATAGTGTTGCCTTCTATTTTGCGTTGTATATCCCAAAGCAAATCTATATCACTCATTTTTCCTTTTCCTTTTTCAATGCTCAATAATATTTTTTCCATCCAGCCGGTACCTTCCCTGCAGGGGCTGCACTGGCCGCAACTTTCGTGGCGGTAAAATCTTGCAAGGGTATATGTATTTCTAACCACACATTGGTCTTCATCCAGCACAATAAAACCACCACTGCCCATCATACTGCCGGTGGCAAAACCGCCATCGCTCAGGCTTTCGTAATTCATCAAACGTTTTTCTCCTTTGGCGGTGGTTAATAATAAATTGGCCGGCAAAATAGGCACGGATGAGCCGCCCGGTATGCAGGCTTTTAATTTTTTACCATTGGCAATACCTCCACACCATTCATCGCTGTAAATAAATTCTTCTACGCTTATGGTCATGTCTATTTCATACACACCCGGCTTATTAATATTACCACATGCAGAAATTAATTTTGTACCGGTACTTTTTCCTACTCCAATTTTTGCATACTCTTCTCCACCATCGTTTATGATGGGTACTACGGCTGCAATAGTTTCTACATTGTTTACCACAGTTGGCCTGTCCCAAACCCCTTTTACTGCAGGGAACGGAGGCTTAATTCTTGGATTGCCTCTTTTACCTTCCAGGCTTTCTATAAGGGCCGTTTCTTCTCCGCAGATATAAGCGCCTGCACCACGGTGCACATAAATTTCACAATCAAATCCGCTGCCCTGTATATTTTTTCCGAGCCATCCATTTTGTTTAGCTTCTGCAATGGCTGCTTCCAGGATATCTGTAATCCAGTCGTACTCGCCCCTGATATAGATGTAGCTGGTATTGCTACCCAATGCATAAGACGAAACAATCATCCCTTCTAAAAGTAGGTGCGGAATAAATTCCATAAGGTACCTGTCTTTAAAAGTACCAGGTTCGCTTTCATCTGCATTTACCACCAAATGCCTTGGTATGCCTTCTGGCTTTGCAATAAAACTCCATTTCATACCTGCAGGAAAACCTGCGCCACCACGCCCACGGAGCCCACTTTTTTTTACTTCTTCTACCACCTCTGCCGTTTGCATTTTTAATGCTTTTTCTACACTGCGGTAACCACCTTCACGGCGATACACTTCGTAGCTGCGGATGCCCTGGATGTGTGCGTTTGCTAATAATAATTTTTTACTCATGCTGGCCCCCTTCATCTCCCCCGGCGGGGGAGGGTTATTGTGTTTTGTTATTTATCTTGTTTCAAACATTTGCTCTTACCCAACATTGTTGTGTTACTTCCCGGTTTATATCGGGATGCTTTTGTTTGCTATGAAGTTTTTACCCCCTGCCTTGCAAACAACACCCACCGGTTTCCTTTTTTAACCCATACTTCCAGTACTTTTAAATGATAAGTATTTGGTACTTCTTTCATTGTTGCAGCAATATCTGCCACAAAACGCACATTGGCCATTGTACCATTTATTGCTACAGTAATACTATCTTCTTTAAAACTTTGATAACTGATAATACCGGTTTCCAGGTTTTTTATCATCTCCGTTTTTGTTTCTACCATGCCGTTGCTGTGGCCATAACTTAAAGCCTTATCTGTTTGCTGGTTTATAGAAACCGTATTTTTTTTAACCAGTGCCTGGTGAAATTCTTTAAGTGTTTGGGTTAATTTTATTTCGTCGGCAGGCTGTGCAAAGGCAGCACATCCAACAACAAAAAGCAGTACCGTTAAAATTAATTTCATATTTTTAATTTAGCCATGAGCATGCGCATGGGATGTAGTGTTCTTGTAAAAGGATTTAATTTTAAGCCAAAAGATTCTAAAGTTGTTGCACCCAGCAAAGGCTCATCACCTTCTTCTCCATATACCACCGGCGCCGGGCCACCTTCACCTTCGTATTCAAAATAAGCACTGCATACTTTTCGTTTTAAGGTAGTGCCATCTGCCAGGGAAAAACTCATTTCCCTGTTTGGTTCAATATCTAAACTATCCAAAATTTTACCGGGCACCAGGCTGTAAATTGCGCCACTATCTACCAAAAAATTAACCTCTGCAAACTTTTCAGATTTGCGGTGTTCCCTTACTTTTAATATGGCGGATGTGATGCCCATTAATTTGATTTTGCCCTGCATTCTTCTATAATACCATCCACTCTTTCTTTGGTTAAATGCTCCCGGTATGTTTTTCCATACTGCATCATGGGCGCATAACCACAGGCACCCAGGCATTCTACTGTTTTTAAAGTAAACATCCCATCTGCGGTAGTTTCGCCTACCTGTATGTTTAATTTCTCTTTAATATAATCAATGATATCGTCGCTGCCGTTAAGCATGCAGGGACCAGTTTGGCATACTTCAAACAAATGTTTGCCCACGGGTTTTAAATTATACATGCTGTAAAAGCTGGCCACTTCATATACTTCTATGGGTTCAATATCCAGCAGGGTGGCTACATAATCCATCACCGGCACATCAAGCCATCCGCCAAATTCGTTTTGCGCTATATGCAGTACAGGCAGCAACGCACTTTTCTGTTTGTCCTGCGGATAACGGGAAATTATTTCGTTAATCCTGTTTAATTTTTCTAATGAAAAGTTAATATCCATTTTACTTTTTCTTTCTCTTTTTTAAAATCTTTTCAAGCATTTCCGCATCAGCTAAATCCTTTAACCTTCCAGAAGCTTTTTTATTTCTTATCAGTTCGTTTATGTGAATGCATCTTATTTCAAGACCTTCATCAATATAAATATGACTGCTATTAAAGGCTTCTATAAAGCTTACTCCTGAAATTGAAGTTAGAATATCAATTCTAAAAGGTGGCCGCCCAAGCATGATAACATTATCTTCTTTTAAAAAATCTTCTTTTGTAAAACCAAGAGAAAACCCCATAAATTTTTTGATGACTTCCAATATTTTGTCTGCATTATCGTCATCCATGTCAATAAAAAAATCCATGTCACCCGTGGTTCTGCTATACCCTTCAAATATAACTGCCCATCCACCTACCAATACATATTTTACATCATGTGCATTTAAAAGAGTAATAAAATCCGTGAAATTTTCATTCAAGATCATCTCTATCATCATTTAAATGTGCAATGGAAATCTTTTTCGATTTGGGTAATAAATACGCTTCACTCCATATTGACTGGCGCATTTTTTCAACATTTTTTGCGCTCTCCTTCCAATTAATGCCCGCATAATATTCAACCTCATATTCCTCTGCCTCTGCAAGAGAAATTTTTTTCCCAATACTTTCTATATTTTTATTTTCATTCATTCTATAAAATTAAGCATCAAGTTCTCCCGCTATTAAATTTAAACTGCTCATGGTTACTATTGCATCGCTGAGCATACCTCCTTTTATGAGTTCCGGATACGCCTGGTAATAAATAAAACATGGCCGCCTGAAGTGAAGCCTATAAGGTGTTCTTCCACCATCGCTGATCAAATAAAAGCCTAACTCGCCATTGGCTCCTTCTACTGCGTTGTACACTTCTCCCACCGGCATTTCTGTTTCGCCCATTACAATTTTAAAGTGATAGATAAGTGCCTCCATTTTGGTATATACATCTTTTTTCTCAGGCAAATAATAAGCTGGTGTATCTGCATGAAATACTTCTGCTTCGGCTCCTTTAAATTCCTGCACTTTTTTATATGCCTGGTTAAGGATGCTTAAGCTCTGCCACATTTCTTCGTTTCGCACCAGGAAGCGGTCGTAGCAATCGCCGGTTTTACCCACAGGAATAATAAAATCAAAATCCTGGTAGCTGCTGTAAGGTTCGTGCACCCGCACATCGTAATCTATTCCTGCTGCTCTTAAATTAGGACCCGTAAAACCATAATTTAATGCACGTTCTCCGGCTATAGCGCCACAACCAATGGTACGATCCATAAAAATGCGGTTGCGGTTAAACATGTTTTCAAATTCTTTAAGCTGCGCCGGGTAGCCGGTTTTAGGATCAAGAAATTTTTCTAATTTTTGAAAAGCAGTATTGGTAAAATTTCTTTCAAACCCGCCAATGCGGCCAATATTGGTAGTGAGGCGGGAGCCACACACTTCTTCATAAATTTCATAAATCAATTCTCTGAACTGCATTACATATAAAAAGCCGGTATATGCACCGGTATCTACACCTACAATAGAATTACAAATAAGATGGTCGGAAATACGGGCCAGTTCCATAATAATTACACGGAGATAATCTACCCGTTTTGGTGTTTTTACTTTCAGTAATTTTTCGCAGGTAAGGTGCCAGCCCATATTGTTTATAGGAGATGAGCAATAGTTAAGCCTGTCTGTAAGTGGGGTGATCTGGTACAAAGGCCTGCGCTCTGCAATTTTTTCAAAAGCCCGGTGAATATAGCCTACAGTGGAAGTGGCTTTCATGATACGCTCGCCATCCATCTCCAGGATATTCTGAAATACCCCATGTGTAGCCGGGTGGGTAGGCCCCAGGTTTAATGTGGTGGTTTGTTTTTCTATGCTGCCTTCCGGTAATAAAATATGTTCACTCATAATACAACCCCAAACCCCTAATGGGGCTTTTAATGATTAAAATTATTTAAAGTTCTCTCTTACACACGCTCTCTATTATCTTTTCATTCTCAATACTTACTTTCTATCTCTTTAGGGGGCGGAGGGGGCTATCTTCCAAACATATCATCATCCTTATCCACCCTTGTCTGATCTTCCAGCGGAAATTCTTTCCGCATCGGAAAATAATCCAT
>JAYVGA010000540.1:0-3619 GCA_043772635.1 Chitinophagaceae bacterium | reverse complement strand
AACCATACCTGCCGATAAAAAATTTATTGATAAACCTGAAAACCTTGAACTGAAATTTGATGGCTATGAGTTTAAGGGCGAATACCTGCAGGAGGCTAATAAAATGATATTAAAAAAACAGCTTGTAATAAAAAACGGGATGATTAAAAAAACTGATTTTCCAAACTGGATAAAGTTTATAGATGCCATAAAAGAATTTAATAAGTATTTACTAAGTATTACTAAAAAATAAATAACAGCCATGCAAATAAAATTTAAGTGTAAATTTCTGCTGTCATTGGTAATGTGTATCATTTGTGGTACAGGCTTTTCGCAGGATTTTATTAATGAAGATTTTTTAGATAATATAGAAAAGAATGCAACAGGTATGTGGGGAGAAAATATTGCTGCATTTACTTCCAATGCTGTGCCCGCTAAATATAAAAATGAATCGGCGGTTGTTATGGGATTTAAAAGAAATGTAACCATTGATAAAAAATCGAGAATGGGTTTTTTATCAAAGGGAGAACGCAGCCTGATGTTTTTTGAGAATGTGCGTTTTAAAATAGAGCTGAATGATAAAAGTTCGGTACAGGAGTTTACCACCATTTATTTTAGATATGCCGATAAAGAAGATGGCTTTAGTGCAAGGGTGATTAAACCGGATGGCAGCAAACTACCGGTGTCTTTAAATGAAGCTGTTGGTATTGAATCCTCTGCACGTATGCCCGAATTTTTTAAAAGTTTTTTTGATCAGCAAAGTGGTGCACAGCGCAGGTATTACAAAGTAGCCATTCCGGATCTGGAGCCTGGCGATATACTGGAATATGTTACGGTTACTAAAAATAAATTAAATGTAGCCTATACCGGCAATATAGAATTTACTCCCCAATATGAATTGTGTAACAAAGGATACCCTATTTTATTTAACCAGATAACAATAGATACAGACGGCAAAACTTTTTTTAAATCACTTTCTTTAAACGGTGCGCCCGATTTTAAAAAAGAACCATCTGACGAAAGTGGTTTCTTTCGTTATGTTTTTACAGATTACGACAGGGGTGTAGAAAAAGATGTAAATTTTATAAATGCATACAGGGAGTATCCTCTTGTAAAATTCCAGGTAATATATGCCAATAACGAAAAAGCCAAAGGCACATTAATTGGAGAAAAAGGAGAGATAAAATCCGGCTTCTCCAAAGAAGAGTTGGCAAAAAAAGCCTGGGAAGATTATGCAGCAACAGGCGATACTTATTATGATAACTACCTTACTGTTCAAAAATTTATTGATAATTTATGGGCAGGGTTAAAAAAACTGGGCGCTAAAGACTGGTCGGAAAAAGATTACATTAATAATGTGTATTACCGGCTTAGAAATGTAGTGGTAAACAGGGATAATTATTTAAGCGATAAAACTGCTGCGTTTATTTTTGGCTCACTTTTATACCAGCGGGATATAAAGTCGGAGCTGGTCATCAGTATTTCCAATAATATCGGTAATTTAAAAGAAGTTTTATTTGAACAGGAAATAAGGTATGTGTGCAAAGTAAACGATAAGCTTTATTTTAATTGTACAGATTTTAGTAACCCCCAGGATTTGGTAGAAAATTTAGCAGGCAGCGAGGCCTATATTATTTCGGAGCCTGCCAAAGGGGGTGTTCAGGAAATTAAAACGTTTGTACTGCCCAATTCTATTGCAGCAGATAACGTTTCTAACTACACCATTAATGCTTCGCTTACAGGAGACATGAATACACTTTTGGTGTCTAAAACATCTGCCTATAAAGGGTTGAGCAAAAGCCGCTATATACCTGATGCACTAAAATATACCCCATATATGCTCACCGATTATAAGTATTATGGTGGCAACTCTCCAACAGAAAAAATGAAAGATGCGCAGGAGGAAGAATATTCAAAATCTGTAAAAGCCCTGCAGGATAATTTTAAAGAAGCCAAACCTGATTTTGTAAAAAGCCAGTTGCAGAGCGAATTTGGACAAAAAGTAAAGTATAAAAATTTTACCATTCACAGCGATGGCCGCTCTGTAAAAGCAAGTGAACTTAATTTTACTGAAGAATTTGAACTGTCGGGAATGCTTAGAAAAGCCGGCAAAAAATACCTCGTAAATATTCCCGGGCTTGTAGGTAGCCAATTACAGATAAAAAAAGAAGAACGGATAAGAAAGCATGATATTAATGTAGGTTATCCCCGCTCTTTAAGCTGGGTAATAAATTTTAAAATCCCTGCAGGTTATACAGCCGAAGGATTACAGGAATTAAAATCGGTTAATGATAATGAGGCAGGCACATACATCTGCGAAGCCATAGAAAAGGACGGAAACGTGGTGCTGAATATTAAGAAGCAGTATAAGCAGGCGCAAATGCCAAAAGATAAATGGAATGATTTGCTGTTATCGCTTGATGCCGCATTTAATAATTCTTTTAAATACATTTTATTAAAACCTAAAAACTAAACAGCAGCAATGAGGAAAATTTATTTTGTTATTACCATGGTAATGGCTTTTACCAGTGCGGATGCACAATATAAAAAAGCCAGTTTTTTAAATAAAACAGGCCGTATTTACGATGCTGGTGCAACCTACAGAATACAAAGTGGGGAGCGCAGTTCTTCTGCAGGCTTTTTTTTGAGTTACGGAAAAGAAAAGTCATCACAAAGATTACATCATTGGTTTGATCTTGAATTTAATCTTGGCAATAAATACAATTATACTACTACTGCATCTGGTGGTGGAGCAAATGTGCAGTTAAGCGGCAAAACAAAAAACAGTTTATCCTACCGTTACAATCTTGCATTTTTTTTACTGGATAACGGCGATGAAGAAAAAAAGATTTTGCCCTTTATACATCTTTCTGCAGGATACCAGTTCCCTTTTTTAACCGGTGATTACACCACAACACCAGAAGATGTTTCTGTGGATAGATACCCTGAAGGGATTAACTCTAATTTTCATTATGGCGGGGGTGCCGGGGTTCTTTACAGGATAACTCCTGCCATTGGCATAAGAGCATCTGTAACTTATTATGGGTTAACAGATACAGCAGAACCTACAGAATTTTCAACTTTGGTAAACCATCCCGCAGTTAGTGTGGGCGTAAGATTTAGAATGGACAGGGATGATGATTAATTTGTAAAAAATGTTTTAGTAAAAATCCGTTCCGCAAGAACGGATTTTTAATTTTAAGACGAATTGAAATGGTTACAATATTTTTGCATACAGCCAGGTAAAAACAAAATAATGATCCCTTTAATAATTTTAATTGCCATAATAATATTTGCATTTTATTTTTTCTCCGGCAGAAATAAAAACAATGCAGGCAATAAAGAAAAATTAATTATTAATGCAACTGTGCTGGAAAAAAATGTATTGTTTTATGCTGCCTTGCCGGTACAGGAAAAATTACAATTTGAAGAAGACCTGCAGTATTTTTTATCTAATACAAAAATTACAGGAGTAGATACAACTGTTGATGAGCTTGATAAATTACTGGTAGCATCTGCAGCAGTAATACCTGTGTTTTATTTTAAAAACTGGCGGTACCATAACCTGCAGGAAGTATTGCTGTATTCGGATGCCATTAATGTAAATTTTGAAAGCACCGGAAATGCAGACCGAAATATC